>CAZTJX010000171.1:0-4281 GCA_964613755.1 uncultured Demequinaceae bacterium
GGGTCTCCCGCGACCGCGAACCCCAGGGGTTCGGACGTGACACGGAAGTCCCATCCCGAGGGCTCCACGGGGAGCATCTCGACATCGGCGGCGTTGCCGATCGTCGCGCGCCCATCGGAGTCGGGATCGGCGGACACGGTCACATCCGGTGTGGGGCCGGGGTCGGATGACGGCTTGGGGTTGGGTGAGGGATCCGCCTTTGCGCCAGGGTCGGGTGTGGCCCAGGGGGTTGAGGGCGGCTCTGGCCAGGATGTGGGGCTCGGAACGGGCGTGGGCGACGGTCCGGGGCTGGGCTCAAGTTGGTTGTCGAAGAACGCCTGGCTAACGACGAACTCGTACTTGCTGGCGGGGAGGGGCTCCCCAGCGAAGCAATCCACGAGTTCGAGTGATGCGGTGGATTGCACCGTCTCGCCGGCCGCGAGCGCGAGCACCTGCTCGGCCTCGCTGGCCGCGAGCGTCGCGACGACCATGCCCTCCCACAGCACGACGGCTTCGGGACCCGACGTCGTGAGGTCGACTTCATCGTTCGCGGCGACCGTCACGGAGACGTCGAGTGCCGTACCGCCCTCAAGGATCGAGCCGTCGTCGAAGTCGACGGCGATGGAGACCGCATCGGCTCCGCCGGTTCCATAGTCCTGCAGCGGGAAGGAGCCGCACTCGCTCCATGCCATCCAGCGCGGAAGGGCTGCGGGGGCCGAATCGTTCGAGAACTCGGCTCCGTCGGCCTGCGGAGCCGCCTCGGCCCCGAGGAGGGAGGTCTCATTGATGGACTTGTGCGCGAAGCTGGGCTGAACCACACCCAGCGCGATGAGCGCGACGGCACCGAGGCCGGCGACGCCGTTACCGACTCCGCGAACGCCCCGCTGGGTCCGGACCCGACGGGTGGCGCGACTCAGGGACACCGATACGTCGCCGACGGGCGCGCGGTCGGCGGCGCCCCGGAGGAGGTCGGAGAGTCTGGTCATGTCATGTCCTTTCTGGGCCGTCACGCGAGGTCGTGGTACGCGGGGCTGGACGGGGAGTTGGCCGACGCATCCTCGAGGGAGCCGAGGCTGCGCTCAAGGCGGGCGATGCCGTCGGAAAGATAGCGCTTGACGCTTCCCTCGGCGATCCCGAGCTGGCGCCCGATCTGCGGCACCGTCAGGTCGTCGAAGAAGCGAAGCATGACGCACGCGCGCTCACGTGGGGGGAGAAGGGCGAGGGCCGCTTGTACGTCGGCTTCCATGTCGAGCTCTGGCATCGACTCGACAGGTCCATCGCTCGGCCGGAACAGGTGTTGTACCGCGAGCCATCTCTGGTGACGTCGGTATCGATCGACATAGGTGGTCGTAATCGCGCGACGGACGTAGGCCTCGGCCTTCAGTGATGTGAGACCGGGACGTGGGCGCGAGAATGTCTTGACCAGCGCGTCCTGAACGAGATCCTGGGCCTCGGTCGCGTTTCCGCACACCAGGTACGCGTATCCCAGGAGCGCCCGCTCGCGATCGCGCACGAGACCCTCCATTGCGTCATGCCAATCAGCCATGTCTCCTCCGTCGCGGCCCCAAGGCCCTTCTCACAGATGGTGACGAATGCCCGGCGGGAATCGTTGGGTTTCACCGCCATTGCCCGATCCCATTGTTCCCCGTGACTCGCCCCCGTCCACGGGATGCGGCCCCGATTCCCCCGGATGCTGAGCCCAGAAATCGCGCGCGTGCCGGACCGTGCTGACCGCCACGGCGATCCGCGCGTCAGACCCTCGCCGTAGCGTGGGAGGTGAGTCTGGCGCGCTCTCGCAAGGCATATGCGTCGGTACGCCGGACCCGGCCGCGGCGCGGATCTGACCGGGACTAAGGTCCCGACTCACGCGGTTCTACGCCGAAAATTCACTAGATATAGGCTTGAATCTACGGCGAGCCACTAGATGTTGTGGTTGGCGAGACGTAACCTCAATGAGGATTTCATAGAACGCGAACCGTGAGCCAAAGGAGTCGACATGACCATCGCCGCAGTGGAGCGAGCTAAGCCCGTCATCAACGTCGAGAAGTCCGTGCAGGAGTATCTCGACCGGAGTGACTGGCGCGTGAACGCGAATGCCAACCAGGGTTATTCGCTCGGCGGACTCATTCTCAACACTGCGGGCAAGGTCATCGCCAACTACTGGCTGAGCCACGTCTACACTCCCCAGGCGGGTGAGGCGCATCGCAGCGGTGACCTCCACATCCACGACCTCGACATGTTCTCGGGCTACTGCGCAGGATGGTCGCTCCGCACGCTGCTCGCCGAGGGATTCAACGGCGTACCCGGAAAGGTCGAGGCCAGCCCCGCGAAGCACTTCTCCTCCGCGGTTGGGCAGATCGTCAACTTCCTCGGCACCCTCCAGAACGAGTGGGCGGGCGCGCAGGCGTTTAGCTCGTTCGACACGTACATGGCGCCGTTCATTCGGTTCGAGGGGCTTGATTACAAGCACGTACGCCAGGGTGTCCAGGAGCTTATTTACAACCTCAACGTGCCGTCGCGCTGGGGCACGCAGACTCCGTTCACGAACCTCACGTTCGACTGGACATGCCCCGCCGATCTCCACGACCAGATTCCCGTGATCGCTGGCCGCGAGATGGACTTCACCTACGGCGACCTTCAGGCGGAGATGGACATGATTAACCGCGCCTACATCGACGTTATGACGACGGGCGACGCGGCGGGGCGCGTCTTCACGTTCCCGATCCCGACGTACAACATCACCAAGGAGTTCGACTGGGACAGCCCCAACGCCGATCTCCTTTTCGAGATGACGGCGAAGTACGGCCTCCCGTACTTCCAGAACTTCATCAACTCGGACCTTGAGCCCCATATGGTGCGCTCGATGTGCTGCCGCCTCCAGCTCGACCTGAGGGAGCTCCTCAAGCGCGGCAACGGACTCTTCGGCTCCGCGGAGCAGACGGGCTCTGTCGGCGTCGTCACCATCAACTGCGCGCGCCTCGGCTACCGTTTCAAGGGCGACACCGAGTCCCTTTACGCCGAACTCGACCGCCTGCTCGATATTGCGCGTGGCACCCTCGAGGAGAAGCGCAAGGTGATCCAGGAGGCGATCGACGATGGCCTCTTCCCCTACACCAAGCGTTACCTCGGCACGCTGCGTAACCACTTCTCGACGATCGGCATCAACGGCGTGAACGAGATGATCCGCAACTTCACCGAGGACGCGCTCGACATCACGAGCGACGAGGGCGAGCAGATGGCGCGCGAGCTCCTCGACCACGTCCGCGAGACCATGGTGCGGTTCCAGGAGGAGACGGGACACCTTTATAACCTCGAGGCGACGCCGGCGGAGGGCACCACGTACCGCTTCGCCAAGGAGGACGCACGTCGCTTCCCTGGCATCATCCAGGCGGGGACCGAGGCTCAGCCGTACTACACGAACTCGACCCAGCTCCCCGCCGGGTTCACGGACGACCCGTTCGAGGCGCTCGATCGCCAGGCGGATCTCCAGACGCGCTACACGGGTGGCACGGTCCTACACCTATATATGCGGGAGCGCGTGTCGAGCACCGAGGCCTGCAAGCAGCTCGTCAAGCGGGCGCTCTCATCGGCGCGGCTGCCGTACATCACGATCACTCCCACGTTCTCCATCTGCCCCTTCCACGGGTACCTCGAGGGCGAGCAGCCTACGTGCCCGCTCTGCCAACTCGAGTTCCCGGATCGGGAGCCGCAGCAGTGCGAGGTCTGGACGCGCGTGATGGGCTATCACCGCCCCGTCGCGAGCTTCAACATCGGCAAGAAGGGCGAACACGCCGAGCGGGTTCACTTCCGTGAGGAGTCAGCGATCCTGACATGACCGTCGACGACCTTGCGATTGCGGGGTTCGTGCCGTTCTCGTCGATCGATTGGCCGACGAGGCTCGCCGCAACGGTCTTCCTCCAGGGTTGCCCGTGGAACTGCGCGTACTGCCAGAACCCCGAACTGATCGACCCGCTGCTCCAGGGGACCATCGAGTGGGAGACCGTCCGTGAGACGCTGCGCCGTCGCGTGGGACTGCTGGACGGCGTCGTGTTCTCGGGTGGAGAACCCCTCCGCCAGGCCGCCGTCGTCGAGGCCGTTGCCGACGTCAGGGAGATGGGCTTCGAGGCCGCCGTCCACACCGCGGGCTCGTACCCTAGACGGCTCAAGGCCTTACTGCCGTCGCTCGCATGGGTGGGCTTCGATATCAAGGCACCTCCACGCCTCTATGGCGCGGTGACAGGGGTCGAGGCGAGCGGAGCTCGGGCGTGGGATGCCCTCGATCTGGTGGTGGCCTCCGGAATC
>CAZTJX010000172.1:0-4252 GCA_964613755.1 uncultured Demequinaceae bacterium
CGTGACGCGGTCGAGTTTCCGTGCCGCAGTGATGATCCGCGGATCGGCGGTGAAGACCCCGTCCACGTCCGTGTAGATCTCGCACACGTCGGCGCCGAGGGCTGCGGCGAGTGCAACGGCGGTCGTGTCCGAGCCGCCGCGACCGAGGGTCGTGATGTTCTTCG
The DNA here is from genome assembly GCA_964613755.1 of uncultured Demequinaceae bacterium. Classification (GTDB taxonomy): domain Bacteria; phylum Actinomycetota; class Actinomycetes; order Actinomycetales; family Demequinaceae; genus JAFGBM01. The sequence continues at coordinate 165 of CAZTJX010000172.1, forward strand.
AGTCGACAGACACGCCTTGGAAGCCGGCGACGATGGCAACATCGCCCGCCTTGATGGCCTTGGCGACGCGCCCGGGAGTGACATCGATGATGCGTGCTCGACCGTGGTGCTCGCTCGTGATGACGCCTGCCTGCGAGCCGGTGAACGACTGAGCGCCAACGCCCTGGTCGCGAATCGCCATGGCCAGGAGCGCCATCGATATCCGCTCCCCCGCCGTGAGGAGCATGTCGAGTTCCCGTGCGTGGCTACCCCCGGAAACCGCGTGGGCGAGTTCGAGGAGATCATCCGTCGTGTCACCCATGGCGGAGACGGCGACGACGACATCGTTGCCGCCTTTCCTGGCGTCCGCGACCCGGATCGCGACGCGCTTGATGGCCTCGGCATCGGATACGGACGAGCCGCCATACTTCTGGACGATCAAGCTCATGGGGGACTCCGGTTCGGGCGGCGGGCCGATCGCGGATGGACCGGCTCGCCCAATTCTAGTGGGAGCGACCCGGGACCGAGGTCCGGCTAGCTGACGACGCGGCGGCCCTCGAAGGCTCGCCCCAGCGTGACCTCGTCGGCGTACTCAAGGTCTCCGCCGACGGGTAGCCCAGAGGCGAGTCTGGAGACCGTCACGCCCAGGGGTGTGAGGAGGCGCGTCAGGTAGGTTGCGGTGGCCTCGCCCTCGATGTTGGGATCGGTCGCGATGATGACCTCGGCGATGGTCTCCTGCCCGAGTCGGGCGAGGAGTTCGCGGATTCGAAGGTCGTCGGGCCCGACTCCCGACATGGGATCGATGGCCCCCCCGAGCACGTGGTAGCGCCCGCGGAACTCTCGGGTTCGCTCGATCGCCATCACGTCCTTGGGTTCCTCGACGATGCATAGGATGTCATCCGTTCGGCGAGTGTCGAGGCAGATGCGACACCGTTCGCCCTCGGCGACATTTCCGCAGACGTCGCAGAATCGAACCTTCTCCTTGACCGTCAGGAGGGTCTGAGCGAGCCGGTTTACGTCGGTCGCATCCGCGCCGAGCACGTAGAACGCGATGCGCTGGGCACTCTTGGGACCGATGCCGGGCAAGCGCCCGAGCTCATCGATCAGATCCTGAACCGCGCCATCGTACATGCGTACCAGAGTAGGCGGCCATAGCGACGGAGGTGCCCAGGCGCTCGGGAACTACTCGTCCTCGACGACGGTCCCCCCGAGCATGGTGGCAATGACCTCGGGCCCGGTAAGTGCGGCGTCCGGAGCCACAGCGTCGTTGTCCGACGCCTCGTCCTCGGTAGCGGCCGCGCGCCGGGAAACGGGCGTCGTCGTGGCGGGTTCGGGACGAGGAGTGCTCGGGGCGGCGACCGGTGGCGATGGCGGGGTGGAAACCTCGGGCTCCTTCGTCGGGGAGGGGGTCGTCTTGGCCGCAGGCGGGTGCGACGAAGTCTCGCCACCGGCCTCGCCGACAACCCTCACCTGAAGCCCCAGGGTTTCTCGGATCGCCAGGGCGACGTTCTCGGCGTGCTGGCCCCCATTGAATCGCTCGGCAAGCTGAGGGCTTGAGAATGCCAGGAATACTTGGCCCTCCGCGACATGCGTGACCTGAGCGCTCTGGCTCACGAGCACCCACGTGACGCGGTGGCGTTCGAGCGTCCCGAGAACCTCCGCCCAACGTCGGCGGAGAAGCTCCGCATCCTCGCCCCCTGGGGCCGCCTGGGGATCGTCTGGGGCCGTACGTGGTACCTCCGCGGCGGGCTCGGCCACGGCATCGGGTGGCGGCATCTCCACAGCGCTCTCGGCGGCGGGAAGCGGCGGGGGCTCGACTACGACGGATGGCTCCGCCGCGGGCTCGGTAGCGCGCCCGTCGTCGACGGTTGGCTTCTCCGCTGTCGGTTCACTTGCGCGGGGCTCCTCGACGCTTGGCGAAGATGCGTCGTCACGGGTCGAGACAACCAGCGCGGCGAGGGGACTGAGCGGCCGGGCGGGGGCATCCGTTCCGGCCGTATCGGCCGCGACAGCGGTCGCATCTCGGTCCGTAGCGGGCGTGCCCGCCCGGCCCGGGTCGAGGATCGCGTGCGACTGAGGGTTCTCGGCCGCAATGAGCCGGGCGCAGAGTAGTTCAAGGTGAAGGCGGGGCGATGTCGCCCCAACCATGGACGTCAGGGCGTCGTTGACCTGATCGGCGGCACGTGAACCGCGTTCGAGCCCGAGCCGGCGCGCCTGATCACGCATCCGGTCGAGCTGGTCGAGCGGCACCTGACCGAGCGCCTTGGCCCCTTCCTCTCCCGCCGCGGCCAGGATGAGGAGGTCACGGAGCCGCTCGAGGAGATCCTCGACGAATCGCCGGGGCTCGTGCCCGGTGTGGATCACGCGCTCGACGACCGCGAAGAGCGAAGCCCCATCGCCCGCGGTGAGCGCGTCGACGGCGTCGTCGAGAAGTGCGCCATCCGTGAAGCCGAGCAGGGCGATCGCGCGATCGTACGTGACGCCCTCCGCCCCCGAGCCCGCCATGAGTTGATCGAGGACCGAGAGCGAGTCGCGCACGGACCCTCCTCCAGCGCGCACCACGAGGGGAAGCACGCCGGACGCTACCGCGACTTTCTCTGCGTCGCACAGCATGGCGAGGTAGTCCGAAAGGAGAGCCGGCGGGACCAGTCGGAAGGGGTAGTGGTGCGTGCGCGAGCGGATGGTACCGATGACCTTGTCTGGCTCCGTCGTTGCGAAGACGAATCGGACGTGGGGCGGAGGTTCCTCGACCAATTTGAGGAGGGCGTTGAAACCCTGTGGCGTGACCATGTGCGCCTCGTCCAGGATGAAGATCTTGTACGTGTCGCGCGCGGGGGCGAAGGCGGCGCGCTCGCGGAGCTCCCTGGCGTCATCGACGCCATTGTGCGATGCGGCATCGATCTCGACGACGTCTATGGAGCCGGTACCTCCTCGCGCGAGTTCGACACACGAATCGCAGGTCCCGCACGGGGTATCCGTGGGACCTTCGACGCAGTTGAGGCAGCGGGCAAGGATACGGGCCGAGGTGGTCTTGCCGCACCCTCGCGGCCCGGAGAACAGGTAGGCATGCGCGACGCGGTCGGACCGTAGGGCCTGCATGAGAGGCTCAGTGACGTGGTCCTGGCCCACGATGTCTGCGAACGTGTCGGGTCGATAGCGGCGATATAGGGCCTGGTTCACACGAACGACTCTAGTGCGGGCGCACGACGCTCGCATCGAGGCGGGCCGCCGGAAGCCGAAGGACCCCCCACGCACCCGCCAGAGCCCGCTTACCCTTGCTGCATTTCTGCCCTGGGGGAGTTAGGCGAGGTGACGCCACGTGGGGGGTCGCCCCCAGTCTATCGAGTAGCGCCCCGACGTCGGAAGGCGCGAGGTTGTCGGGAACTGAGTTCGAATCTCCTGCGTTGCTCCGGTAGCATCGGTGCCCCTGGAGGATTCGCCTAGTGGCCTATGGCGCACGCTTGGAAAGCGTGTTGGGTGAAAGCCCTCGGGGGTTCGAATCCCCCATCCTCCGCCAAGGGGCCTGTCTCGATTAGGGTGGTGACGTGGACAAGCCGGCCAGTTCGACGAGCAAGTTCAAGACTCGTCGCGAGATTCTTCGTCGCCATCGACGCGAACGTCAAGTGCTGTTCTTTGGTGTGCTCGTAGTCGCACTCGGAACGGTCGCTTTTAGCGCCTACTCGATCTACACGGGATCCGTCGCAGGGCCATTCAGCGCGCCGTTCGTCACGCGGCAGGGGGATTTCAATAGCGACATCACCCTGCCGTGTCCCCCCTCCGGCTCCCTCCCGATGGATTCCGGGCAGATCGTCGTGCGCGTCCTCAACGGGACGAAGCGCTCGGGGCTTGCTGGAGCGGTCCTGAGCGACCTGGAGGGTCGCGGCTACTACGGAGCGGGCGCCACGAACTGGTCCCGTACCTACAATGGCGTGGCGCGCATCATGTTCGGTATCGATGGCGTCCAGCAGGGCTATACCGTGGCACGCAACTTCCCCGAGTATGAACTCATCCTCGACACCAGGGACGGTCCGACGGTGGACGTCGTCATGGGGGAGGCGTACGAAAGAGAGCTCGTACCGTTGCTCGACCCTGGGCTTGACCCGACGTTG
>CAZTJX010000173.1:0-4236 GCA_964613755.1 uncultured Demequinaceae bacterium
AAAACGACGATGAGTAACGTGCCGAAGTTGGTCGCGACCGCGCTCTCTCGTTCCCCGAACGTGTCGCGGCCGCGGTGCCTCCTCCAGATGAGCCAAGGGATGACCGGGCCGATCATCGCCCCGAGATGAGCGAGCTCGGCCGCCAGCGTGGACGGCGCACCAAGGTTGTCGTTCCGCATCGTTCCTCCGCGCCCACGGTACCGGTTCACGGGCGCGTCCGGGTGGCGCGATATCATTAGCACTCAAGCCAGGTGAGTGCCAGCGAGGAGGTTCCGCGTGCTCGAGGAACGACGACGCGCCGTCCTCCACGCGATCGTGGAGGGCTACGTTGCGACGAGCGAGCCCGTGGGCTCCCGTGCCCTCGCCACCGATCACCATCTGGGGGTTTCCCCTGCGACGATCCGCAACGACATGGCCGCGCTCGAGGAGGAGGGGCTCATCGCCCAGCCCCACACGTCGGCGGGGCGTATCCCCACGGACAAGGGCTATCGGTACTTCGTCGACCACCTCGCAACCACGGCCCTACCCGAGCCACAGCGACGGGCCATCACGACGTTCCTCAGCGACGCCGTCGACCTCAGCGATACGGTGGAGCGCTCGGTCAGGCTCCTGAGTCAATTGACGCGGCAGGTCGCGGTCATCCAGTACCCGTCGCTCCGCGAGGCGAAGGTGCGCAGGGTCGAGATTGTGCGAATGGGCCAGGAGCGCGCGCTCGTCGTTGTCGTGTCCGCGGACGCGAGGGTCGAGCAGAGCACGATCGTCTTGGGCGAGGAGCCGACGGACGACGCGTTCGAGCGGGTGGCGCGCGAGGTCAACGAGGCGACGAACGGCCTGGGACCGGCCGCCGCGGAGCGTGCGCTCTCGGAGTGGGTAGCGCGCCCTGGACAGGTTCCATGGGCGGCGCGTCTCGCCGAGGCGATCGTCTCCGCGGCACGGGGCGGCACCGTTGAGCGCGTCGTCTTTGCCGGAACCTCGAACCTCGCGCGCGCGGACGCGGGCTTGGAACAGGACGCGATCGGCTCCGTTCTGGAGGCCATCGAGGAACAAGTTGTGCTGCTCAGGCTGTTGCATGAGATGGCTCGCGACGCGACAGATGTTGCCGTCCGCATCGGAGGAGAGACGCACCACGAGGCGCTGTCTATGACCTCCATCGTCGCCGCAGGCTACGGTGTTCCGGGCGGAGAGAATGCGCTGCTGGGGGCGCTGGGCCCGACCCGCATGGATTATCCCGGAACGATGGCCGCGGTACGCGCCGTGGCGCGATACCTCTCACGAGTGGTGGAGATGTGACGGACTACTACGAGATCCTGGGCGTGCCTCGCGGCGCGAGTCAGGACCAGATCAAGAAGGCCTACCGGTCCCTCGCGCGCGAGCATCACCCCGACACGGGTGGAGGTAGCGACGAGGAGCGGTTCAAGGCCGTATCCCAGGCGTACGAGGTGCTCTCGACGCCGGAGAAGCGCGCCCGGTACGACGCCGGCGTTGACCCGAGCGGTCGCGGTGGTTCCACCGGCTTCGGGTTCGAGGACATCTTCCAGACGTTCTTCGGTGGCGGGGGAGGTCGCCGAGGCCCGGCGACCCGAACCCAGCGCGGCGGCGACACGCTCGTCCACGCAGAGGTGACCCTTGAGGAAGCTACCTTCGGTGTCGCGCGCGATATCTCCGTCAACCTCGCGGATCCCTGCGCCACCTGCTCGGGGACGTGCTGCGCGCCGGGAACGTCGCCACAAACATGCTCCTCGTGCGACGGATCGGGCGCCGTCCAGCGCGTTGCCCGCTCGCTCCTCGGCCAGGTGATGTCGACCGCGCCTTGCCCCGCGTGCGGCGGCTACGGCACGACGATCGAAGCCCCGTGTCCCGAATGCTCGGGCCAGGGTCGTACGCACTCCAAGCACACCATCACCGTCGACATCCCGGCGGGGGTGGAGAGGGGAACGCGCATCCGTCTCGCGGGATACGGAGACGCGGGGACGGGTGCAGGTCCTCGGGGTGATCTCTATGTGGAGATCCGCGAGAAGGGACACCGTTCGTTCGAGCGGCGAGGGGATGATCTGCACTGCACGATCGAGCTCCCCATGACGGCAGCCGCGCTGGGGACGGTGCTCGACGTCGAGACGTTCGATGGCCCGCGTGAGGTCGAGGTCAAGGCGGGGACACATTCCGGTCAGACCCTCAAGCTCAAGGGACTCGGGATCGGACACCTCCAGCGCACGGGTCGGGGCGATCTCTACGTGCATCTGGATGTACAGACGCCCTCGGCGCTGACGGCCGAGCAGGAGGAGCTCGTGAAGAGACTCGCGGAACTCAGGGGCGAGACCCGCCCGGAGGCGCGGCTCGCCTCGGTGAACACGGGGCTGTTCTCCCGGCTTCGGGAGGCGTTCACCGGGCGGGAGAGATGAGCGCACCCGTCTTCCTCAGCGACGGAGCCGCAACCGCGCGGCCGGGCGACGCGGTCGAGGTCCAGGGAGCCGAGGCGCGCCACGCTTCCGTTCAGCGGCGGGGGGTGGGTGAGCGAGTCGAACTGGTCGACGGTCGCGGCGCGCGGGCGTCTGGCGTCGTGACGGGGGCGAGCCCGGAGCGGCTCGTCGTCCTCGTCGACGCGACATCCTTCGATGACGATCCCGAGGTCGTCCTCGTCCAGGCGCTCGCCAAGGGCGGGCGGGACGAGCAGGCGATTGAGGCAGCCACCGAGCTCGGCGTGACGCGCGTCGTGCCCTGGGCGGCCGCGCGTTGCGTGGTCCAGTGGCGGGGGACGAAGGCGGACAAGGCTAGGACGTCGTGGATCGATCGCGTGACCGCAGCGTCGAAGCAGTCTCGGCGGGCGCGCGTCCCGGAGGTCGACGCGTGCGTCACGACGAGTCAACTCGCGACCCTCGTGGCTGCGGCGGTCGCGCACGGTGATCGGGTCGTGGTCCTCCACGAAGCGGAGACCGCGCCCCTCGCCTTCTCTCCCGTGAAAGGCGAGCCGGTGCCGCCCCTGTGGATCATCGTGGGACCCGAGGGGGGCATCTCGGACGAGGAACTCGCGGTTCTCGTAACTGCGGGGGCTGTCGCCGCCCGGCTCGGACCCTATGTCCTTCGGGCCTCCTCCGCCGGCCCCGCCGCCATCGCGGCCGCCGCCGCCCTCCGGGGCACCTGGGCCGGAGCCCCACCGGCGCTCTAGGCTGTCCCTATGACCGACACCGATTGCCTCTTCTGCCGGATCATCGCCGGCGACCTTCCGTCGACGATGGTGCTCGAGACCGAGACCGTCGTTGCGTTCCGTGACATCGCCCCCGAGGCGCCGACGCATGTCCTCGTCGTACCACGCACCCACCTGGCGGACGTCAGCGACGTCGCGGCGGCCGCACCCGAGGTGCTGGCCGAGATGATTTCTGTGGCCCAGCGCGTCGCCGACGACGAGTGCGGTGGGCAGTTCCGCCTGGTCTTCAACGTGGGACCCCAGGCCGGTCAGACGGTCTTCCACGCGCACGCGCACGTGCTCGGCGGGGTCCAGATGGATCGCCTCCGCCCGTGAGCGAATCCACCGTGGTCGTCATCGAGGATGCGTCGATGATGCCCGAACTCCTCGGTTCAGGCGACGAGATCATTCGCGAAATCGAGGCGGCCTTCCCGGGGGTGTCCGTGCATGTGCGAGGCAACAAGATCTCGTTGACGGGCGACGACGCGGAGGTGGCCGACGCTGCCGCCGCGATCGCGGAGCTCCGGGCCCTCCTCGACGCGGGGGTGCCGCTTACACCCGATGTCGCACGGCGCACGGTGCGGATGACGAGCGAGACCGCAGAGATCGCCGAGGAGCGGCCCGTCGCCATCCTGACGCGCTCAATCCTGTCTCACCGCGGAACGACGATCCGCCCCAAAACCAAAAACCAGGCGGCATACGTCGCCGCAATCGACAACCACACGATCACGTTCGGGATTGGGCCGGCGGGAACGGGCAAGACGTACCTCGCGATGGCACAGGCCGTCGCCGCGCTCCAGCAGAAGCGCGTGACGCGCATCGTCCTGACCCGCCCGGCCGTCGAGGCGGGCGAGCGCCTCGGGTTCCTGCCGGGGACGCTCTCGGAGAAGATCGACCCGTACCTGCGCCCCCTGTACGACGCGCTCCACGACATGGTCGCGGCCGAATCCATCCCGCGGCTCATCGAGTCGGGGACGATCGAGGTGGCGCCGCTCGCGTACATGCGCGGGCGCACGCTCAATGACGCGTTCGTCATCCTCGACGAGGCGCAGAAC
>CAZTJX010000174.1:0-4234 GCA_964613755.1 uncultured Demequinaceae bacterium
GTTGGGGCACAGGTAGATCGAGACCTCGACCTTGTTGTACCAGTCGTTCTTGAGGTTCGCGACCTGCATCTGGAGCAGCACGGCGGATCCCAGGAACGCGAGCGAGACGAACGTGACGATGACGACCGCGAGCGCCATGGTGACGTTTCGGCGGAGGCCCTGCCACACCTCGGACGCGATGAACTGGAGTCTCATACCGTCTCCAGCCCGTACACGCCCTGAACCTGGTCTCGCACGACCCGGCCGTCGCGCAACTCGATGACGCGCTTGCGCATCTGGTCGACGATGTTCTCGTCGTGGGTCGCCATGAGTACCGTCGTCCCCGTCCTATTGATCCGATCGAGAAGCCTCATGATTCCGACGCTTGTGGCGGGGTCGAGGTTCCCGGTCGGCTCATCGCACAGCAGGATTGGCGGGTGGTTGACGAAGGCGCGCGCGATGGCGACGCGCTGTTGCTCCCCGCCCGAGAGCTCGTGCGGCATGCGCTTCTCCTTGCCGCCGAGGCCCACGAGGTCGAGCGTCTCGGGAACGGTGTTCTCGATTTGCCGCTTGCCCTTGCCGATCACCTGGAGCGCGAACGCGACGTTCTCGTACACCGTCTTGTTCGGCAGCAGGCGGAAGTCCTGGAACACCGCACCGATCTCGCGCCGCAGGCCCGGCACCCGCCACGAGGCGAGACGCCCCAGGTCGCGTCCGGCCACGTGAATCGTCCCCGACGTCGGCCTCTCCTCGCGCAGGACGAGCTTGAGGAACGTGGACTTGCCCGAGCCGGAGGCGCCAACGAGGAACGCGAAGTCTCCCCGCTCGAGCGTGACATCCACGTCCTCGAGCGCGGGGCGCGCTCCGCGCATGTAGATCTTGGTGACGTATTCGAATCGGATCACGGTGGGTTCGGGCGCGTGGGGTCGGCACCGCCCCTGCCATGGTAGGCAGGCCCAGGACGCCGGGGCCACACGCCGCGCCCAATCCGGTGTGTCCGCTTCGTCACACTTGGGCGCGATGTCTGAGGTGGAAAGGGATCGGAATGTCGGCATTTGCGCGGGCGTTGTCGCGCGCGGGCCGCCTTGGATCGACCGTGCCTCAGTGCCCGCTCGCCGAGAAGTGCGTGTAGTCCTTGAGGCTCGACCAGTCGCCGCCCCAGCCCCAGCCGATGTCGCGGAACGCCGTCCAGACCAGGTCGCCGTGGTGGACCATGCCGGGCCGGTCGTAGCCGCGATCGAGGTAGGAGCCCGAGAGCTCTGGGACGACGAGGCTCCCGCTCTTGTACGGGTTCTGGAAGGGGTTGAGGTCGATGGCGAGGCCGTACGCGTGCATCGACCACCCCGAGGTCTTCGTAGCGACGGGGCGACACGTGTAGGAGTCCGTGATGTTGAAATCTCCCGTCGGGGGCGCGTTCATCTCCTCGATCGACCAGACGCGCATTTCCTCGATCGGGTAGCGAGCGTCGTAGAGCGTGCGGAACACGCGCACGACGTCCTTCGCGACCTTCGTGTTGATCAACATCTCGCCCATGTGTGTCTTGTCGTCAAACCCCCAATAGGTCATGACGATGTAGGCGAGCCCGCTCGGCTCGACGGGACACCCGGGGTACCACGTCGAGCGGGCGAGGACGTAGTCGGGGACCGGCGAAATGGTGGCGCGCCACTCCTGGGTTGGTGGATCGACGAACCATACGCGCGGAAACATCTTGCGGTTGACGAGTTCCGGGGGCGTCGGCTTCGCGTACCCGAACCCATCACCCCTCTCCTTGAGGATCTGCGTCCCGATCCAGTCGGGGCGGGCGAGGCTCCGGTCGGGGGCGACGTTCGGGCTCGGCGCGGGGTTCGGCGCGGAGCTCGCTGCAGGCTGGGGTGTCGCGCTCGGGACAACGATGGGGACGACGGGCGTGGGGGTCACGATGGGGGTCACGATCGGCGATGGCTCGGGGGCGGCGCACCCCGCGAGCGCGACAAGCGCCGCGGCGACCACGCCGAGTTCCCTCACCACGCCCTCAGGCTAACCCTGGCGCCCCGGCCTAGGCGCCCGGTTCAGTTCCCTGCCAGACGATCCGGTACGGGGCGGAATGCGGTTCGACGTTCGCCCAAATGACGGGCGGCGTGGATCCGTCCGCCGGGACGAGCAGGATGCGCCCGGACGAGTCGACGAGCGCCACCCAGTCGCCGTCCGGCGAGATCCACCCCGAGCGGATCGTGTATCCGCCGCTCGCCGAGACGCTCCAGACGAGCGCATCGTTCGAGCGAAGCCGTACGTGCGTCGCACCCCACCCCGTCACGACGACGTCGTCGCGGTCGTCGAGCGATAGCGTGCCGTAGCCGCTCTCTTCGGAGGCGACGACGATGCCGGACGCGGGGTCGACGTACGTTATGCGCCCGCGATCCTTCCACTCGAAGAGGGCGAGGCCACGGTCGGTCCATCCGACCAACTCTCCGCCGCCGCTACCGATGTCGAACGTACTTCCCCCTCCGCGGACGTCCGCGACGGACAGCACCTGGCGCTCGTCCCTGTCGTCCCAGGACATCCACGCGATGCCGTCGGGGGGAGTGAGGTTCGCCTGGGTGATGGCCAGGAGTGCCGGCGGCCGCGTGACTCCGAACACGAGGACGAGCGTGGCGACCACCGCGATGAGCGCGAACGCCGCGACGAAGAGCGCGGTGCTGCGCTCCCGCGGCGTGGCCGGCGGAGCCTCCGGGGTGGGCGTCGTCACGATGCACTCTCCGCATCCTTGGGCTTTCGGCCGCGGGCGAGCCGCACGGCGAGCAGGACGAGACCGAGGCCGACGACGAGCATCGAGACGAGCGCCGCTACCGCGTCGCCGAAGAGCTCGATGACCAGTTGCGGCACGAACACGAGAACGCCGATCGCCCCTATCGTCACGAGGTAGGTCTCGGCGGCCGCAACACCGCGCCACAGCAGGGCTCCGGCGGTCGCGAGGCCCAGCAGGATCATGATGACTCGCAGGTCGTCGAACGACGCGACCTGCACCCCGATGAGCGCAACCGCGGCTCCGAAGCCAACAGCGATCGCCTCCGGGCGGAGCCACCGCCCGAGGCCGAGAAGCACCCAGGCTGCGCCGACGCTCCACACTGCGAGTCCGGCCCACACCGCGGAGTCGCCCATACCGGGGCGGGCGAATATCGCAGAGACGACGAGGATGGCGCTCGCGAGCGCCGCGAGCTGAGGCAGTGCGCGCTCGCGCCACGAGTACAGAAGGAGACTCAGCGCGAGGGCGACCGTACCCACGCCGAGAGCGACGTTCTCGCCCGCCCAGCCGAGGACTTCGTCCGAGATGATCCCCGCGAGCCACGCGATCCCGGCGACGCCCGCGGTCAGCAGCACGCTGACCAGGCGCATGATCGGCGCGCGGTCCGAGCCCCGGAGCGCCGCGCCAGCGCCCGCGACGATGACGGTGAGTAGCGCGACGATCGCGAGCCTTCCCCCGACGTTGAGTGCGTCCCACTGCTGGCCGAGGAGGATGGCGACCGCCGCGACCGCGAGCGCGGCGCCCACATACCCGACGGCCTCGGCGATGAGGATCCCGCGTCCGGTCTCCTCGCGCTCCCTCGCCCGCTCGAACTCCTCGATCCCCGCCGCCTGTTTCGCGGTGACGAGCTTTGCTTCCCGCCACGCGGCCAGGTGCTGCTCCAGATCTCTCACGGCTCTCCCTTGGGTGCCCATTGGAGGGGGTCGAGCCGTCTCCGCGGCGCGGTTGGCCCCCTCAGCAACTCTACGCACCACGGGAACTCCCGCAATAGTCAAGAAATCGCCCCAGATGCGGCCTCAACACGCCGGGAGTAAGGTAGACCTCACTCAGATTCCTCGTTGGACCCCCCTCAACAAGGGACCTTCGTCCTGTCGGCCCTCCTCCGGTCGGGCTGAGCATGGAGATGCACAGGAGGGAACAGAGATGTTCCGCGCCCCACGGATGACCAAGGCGGCCAGCACATGTTGACCGTCGCCTCGGTGTCGCCTGCCCAAAATCGGCCCGGAAGCCTCCATCTGTCCCTTGTCGCCCCCCTCGCTGCTGCGCGGGCCCAGGTCTATCCGACCTCGGCCGATGACGTAGCGAAGCGCCCGCCGATGACCTCGCGCCGGCTCGTTCACCCCTCAGGAGTCGCAAAATGACCGCCGTCAAGACCACCACCGCCGCCAAGACCCCCGCTTCGAAGAACCAGACGCCCAAGCCGAAGTACCCCGGTCACGAGACCGTGATCAACGGCAACGGCGCGGTCGCGCA
>CAZTJX010000175.1:0-4225 GCA_964613755.1 uncultured Demequinaceae bacterium
CGTGGGAGAGAATGACGTCCTTGGCGGGCCGCCGTACGGCCTTGCCCGCGCGCTCAATGAAGAACAGGGTCGCGACGATCCACACCACCGACGTGACGCCCAGAAGCGGGACGGCAACAACCGTCATTGCGTATCCGATAAGTAGGAGGGGCCAGTATGCGCGCGTACGATCGGCGAGCGGACCCGAGCCGAGCCTCCCGGCGAAGCCGATGGCCTCCCCCACGCCCGTGATGGCGCCGACGGCGACGGCGGACACCCCGAGCGACGCGAGGAACGGACCCGTCATCGCCCGCGCGCCCTCGTACGCGACATCCGCGAGCATGCTCACGAACCCCATGGCGACCACAAACCGCCACGGCGACACCATCGGTCGGGCCGCTCGCACCTCGCTCATCCGGTCACCACCGAGGCCACCCAGAACCCCAGGCTCGCCGCCGCGAGCCCCACCGCGAGCGACACGAGCACGTTAAACGCGGCGAGCAGCATCGATCGGTCCCCCATGAGCCGGTGCGTCTCGTAGCCGAAGGTCGAGTAGGTCGTCAACGCACCGCAGAAGCCCGTCCCGAGGAGCGCCACCGTCGTTCCCGACGCCTCCGAACCCACGAGCGCGCCGAGCGCAAGCGACCCGACCGCGTTGACCGTCAGCGTCCCCCATGGAAAGACGGACGCGGTACGCGACTGGACGAACCGGTCGGTGAAGTAGCGGGCCGGGGCACCGACAGCGGCGCCGAGGGCGACGGCGATTGCGATCACTCGGCCTCCGGCGCTTCGCCCACGTAGCGGACAACCTCGACCCCATCGAGGACGACGAGCCCCCGCGTTACCAGTTCATCGAGCTGGGGCAGGAAGTCTCGCACCTTCTTCTCCTCGTCGATGATGAGAATCAGGACGGGGAGGTCCTCGGAGAGCGAGAGGATACGCGACGTGTGGAGGTGCCGAGAGGCCCCGTACCCCTCGATGCCATGAATCACGGTAGCGCCGGCGAGGCCCGCGGCGTGGGCGCGATGGACGATCTCCGTGTAGACGGGGTGGTGATGCCATTGGGCGGACTCGCCGACGACGATGGTCAGGCGGAGCGCGGGGCTTTCGATGCTGATCATTCTGAACTCCTTCGGGAGGCAAGCGACGCGCGGACCCTGAGGGCTGCGGTCGCGAGTACGGCGCCGAGGATCGCCGCGAGGATCGCGGCGGCGGGTGTGCCGAGGTAATAGCCAAGCGCGACGATGGGGTGATCGCCGAGCAACGCGCGGGTCTCGACGGCGAACGTCGAGAAGGTCGTGAATCCGCCGAGCAACCCGATGCCGAGCAGGGGCCGCACGTAGATGCGCCCCGCCAGGACCTCCTCCATGAGCACCATGAGGACGCCGATCGCGAGGCATCCAGCGACGTTGATCGCCAGGGTGCTCCAGGGGAATGCCCCGGGACGGACCGGCCACTCCTGGCCAACACTCCAGCGCAACAGTGCGCCCGCCGCACCGCCGAGCCCGATCACTGCGGCGAGACGCACCTGGCGGGGATCGAGGGACGCTCGGGCGGGGGACATAGCGCCTACGCTACCGCCGCGCGCGCTACTCCCCCGGGTAGGTCAGGCCGATCTGCCGACGGACCTCATCGAGACTCTCCATGACCTCGATCGTCATCTCGGGCGTCATCGCAGGACTCTGCTTCTCGCCCGCGCTGATGCGACGCGCGACTTCCGCCGCCTCGTACGCGTATCCGTTCGGGACGCCCGTGTACGGGACCTCGCGGACACCCTCCTCGGTGACGACGCGGAAGGAGGCCTCGCGGTAGAACGGGCCGTCCACCTCGATGCGCCCCCTCGTTCCCGAGATGAGCGCGACTGTGGGCGTCTGCGCCCACATCGTCGACTGAAGCGACGCCTGGGTCTTAGCGCCGTACGTGAAGATCGCGCTTACATGCCCGTCGACGCCCGTCTCCGTCATCTGGGCTACGGCCGCGATAGACGTCGGGACGCCGAGGATGTCATGCGCGAAGGCCACGGGGTAGATGCCAATGTCGAGTAGCGCCCCTCCTCCAAGAGCCGGATTCCACCAGCGACTCTTCGCGTCGAACGGAAAGGCCTGTCCGTGGTCCGCCTGAAGCGCGATGACGTCACCGATCTCTCCGTCCGCGATGAGGTTCCTAATCGCGACGACGTGCGGCAGGTAGCGCGTCCACATGGCCTCCATGACGAACACGTCCGCCGCGCGCGCCGCGTCGATGAGCGTACGTGCGTCCGCGGCGTTGAGGCAGATCGGCTTCTCGACGAGGACGTTATTACCCGCAGCGATGGCCTCGAGCGCATTCTCCAGGTGGCCGGGGTGCGGACTCGCGACGTGGACGACGTCGATGTCGGGGTCGGCGACCAGTTCCGCGGGCGAGCCGTACGCCTCGGTGACGGAATGGCTTGCGGCGAAGGTCTGCGCCTTCTCGAGCGAGCGTGACGAGACGGCGTGAACGGTGGAAGAGGTGTGGGCGTTGACGGCATTGGCGAACTGATCGGCCATCCAGCCGACGCCGATGATGCCCCATCGGATCGAGGGAGCGGTCGTGGGGTCGGGAGCTTCTACGGGCGAGGGAAGGGTCATTCCGCCACCCTAACCCGTGCCTGCTCCGAGCGAAACGGGGACTAGGACGGCTCGGGTGGGGCCTTCTTCGCGGCGGGCTTCTTCGCCGCAGGCTTCTTGGCCGCGGGCTTCCTCTTCGCGGGTGCGCGGCGCTTCTTGGTCGCCGGGCCCTTCGCCCGCTTCTCGGCGAGCAACTCGACGGCCCGCTCGTGGGTCATCTCCTCGATCGTCTCACCGCGCGGCACCGTGATGTTGGTCTCGCCATCGGTAATGTACGCGCCGAAACGGCCCTCCTTGATGACGATGGGTTTCTCGTTCGAGGGATCGACGCCCAGCTCCTTGAGCGGCGGCGTTACCGGCCGGCCGCGGCCACGCTTGGGTTCCGCGTAGATCGCGAGTGCACCCTCGAGCGTCAACGTGAGGATCTGCTCCTCGCTCTCGAGCGTCCGGGAGTCCGTCCCCTTCTTGAGGTACGGGCCGTATCGCCCATTCTGAGCCGTGATCTCCTCGTCGGTCGCCGGATCGATGCCCACGACGCGCGGGAGCGACAGGAGCGTCACGGCCTCGTCGAGCGTCACCGTGTCCACGGACATCGACGCGAAGAGGGAGCCCGTCTTGGGCTTCGACTTGTCCCCCTCCGGGAGAATCTCGGTGACGTAGGGCCCGTAACGGCCCGACTTCGCGACGATGGTGTTGCCGGTGTCAGGGTGCACGCCGAGCACGCGGTCCTCCCCGCCCTGATTGGCGAGCAGTTCGATGGCTTTCTCCAGGGTCAGTTCGTCGGGCGCGAGGTCCTCGGGCACGGATGCCCTCTCGACCTCGCCGTCAACGAGGCGCTCGACGTAGGGGCCGAATTTACCCACACGCACGGCGATACCGTCGCCGAGTTCGAAGGTGTTGATCGCGCGGGCATCGATCGCGCCGAGGCCCTCGACGAGGTGCTTGAGGCCCTCCTGGCGACCATGCTCGCTCGATCCGGTGCCGAGATAGAAGTCCGAGAGCCAATCGCGCCGATCAACCTCGCCCGCCGCGATGCGGTCAAGCCCGAGTTCCATGTCCGCGGTGAAGTCGTAGTCGATGAGCCAGTCGAAGTGCTTCTCCATGAGCCCGACAATGGAGAACGCGATCCACGTGGGGATGAGCGCCTGGCGGTCGATGCGCACGTACTGGCGCGCGACGATGAGATCCACCGTCGCGGCGTACGTCGAGGGGCGGCCGAACTTGCGATCCTCGAGTTCCTTGATCATCGAGCCCTGCGTGAAGCGCGGCGGCGGGGTCGTGTGATGCGCCGTCGGGTCGAGGGCGTCCGAGCGCACGACCTGGCCCTCCTCGACGCGCGGAAGGCGGGCGTCGTCCCCGTCGACCTTCACGGGCTGCTCCTCCTCGTACCGCGGCTCCTCGCGCGACTCCTCGTAGGCCGCAAGGAAGCCAGGGAAGGTGATGATCGTGCCAGACGCGCTGAACTCGACCGCGTGGTGGGCCGCGCTCTCCGCGCCGACGCGCACCGTGGACGTC
The DNA here is from genome assembly GCA_964613755.1 of uncultured Demequinaceae bacterium. GTDB lineage: Bacteria > Actinomycetota > Actinomycetes > Actinomycetales > Demequinaceae > JAFGBM01. The sequence goes on from CAZTJX010000175.1 coordinate 4,083, forward strand.
GTCCCCTTCGCGTCCTTCATCTGACTCGCGACCGTGCGCTTCCAGATGAGGTCATACAGCCGATACTCGTCGCCCCGAAGCTCGCCCTGGACGCTTGCCGGGGTCCTGAAGCGGTCACCGGCGGGGCGGATGGCCTCGTGGGC
>CAZTJX010000176.1:0-1012 GCA_964613755.1 uncultured Demequinaceae bacterium
GATGATGTCTTTCGTCACTGCTGGCACGGTCGCGGTCGTCTGGGTGATCTATGGCTACGGACTTACCTTCGGTTCCGGGGGTGGCTTCTGGGGCAACCCGAGCGGTCTCTTTGGACTTAACGGCGTCGCCGACGACAGCAGCCTCGCTGCTGGCTCGGGCGTCCCGTTCCTCGTGATGGCCGTCTTCCAGGCGACCTTCGCGATCATCACCGTCGCGCTCATCAGCGGGTCGATCGCCGACCGCACCAAGTTCGGTGCCTGGGTGATCTTCACCGTCGTATGGTTCACGGTCGTCTACTCCCCGGTCGCTCACGCGGTGTGGGGCGGGGGATCGCTCGGCGGGGAGAACTCGATCACCGCGTCGTCGCCCATCGACTTCGCCGGTGGAACCGTCGTTCACATCAATGCCGGAGCGGCTGGACTCGCGCTCGCCTTGATTCTCGGCAAGCGCAAGGGCTTCGGCAAGGAGCCGATGCGTCCGCACAACCTGCCCTTCGTCATGCTCGGTGCCGCGCTCCTGTGGTTCGGCTGGTTCGGCTTTAACGCCGGCTCCGAGTTCGCGGCAGACTCCACCGCGGGTCGCGCGTTCCTCAACACGGTGGTGGCTCCGGCCTTCGCGCTACTCGGCTGGATCCTGATCGAGAAGATCCGTGACGGCAAGCCCACGTCGCTCGGTGCCGCATCCGGCATCGTCGCGGGTCTCGTCGCGGTGACCCCAGCGGCCGCCTCGGTCGACACGTGGGGCGCGCTTTCCATCGGCTTCATCGCCGGTGCCCTGTGTGCCATGGCCGTCGGCCTCAAGTACAAGTTCGGGTATGACGACTCGCTCGACGTCGTGGGTGTCCACCTCGTCGGTGGTCTCGTCGGCACCGTTCTCATTGGACTCTTCGCCAACCTTGGCGAGGGAACGACGTGGGCAGGCGACGGTGAAACGATGAGTGCGATGGACGGCCTGTTCTATGGTGGTGGGTGGACGCAGCTTGGTACCCAGACCATCGTTGCCGTGATCGTG
>CAZTJX010000176.1:1022-4212 GCA_964613755.1 uncultured Demequinaceae bacterium
TGCGAAGACGAGTTCTCGCTCTGCCGGGCACGAATCGTGGTCGCGTTCTCGTTCCTGGTCACGAGTGCCATCGCTTTGGCCATCAAGTACACGATGGGCTTCCGTGTCACCGAGTCGATTGAGGTCAGCGGCATCGACCTCTCCGAACACGGTGAGACCGCCTACGAGGAGGCTAAGTAACCATGAAACTCGTCACTGCCATCATTCAGCCCCACCGTCTCGAAGAGGTCCGGACCGCCCTTGAGGGCGCCGGAGTCAAGGGCGTGACGGTCTCGGAGGCGTCCGGCTACGGCCGCCAGAAGGGCCACACGGAGGTCTACCGCGGTGCGGAGTACACCGTCGACCTGGTCCCCAAGATCCGCGTTGAGGTCGTCATCGACGATTCCGATGCCAAGGCCATCACCGAGGCAATCGTCAGTGCAGCTCAAAGTGGTGAGATCGGCGACGGCAAGGTGTGGATTGTGAAGGTGGACGACATCGTGCGAGTCCGTACGGGCGAGCGCGGCGTCGAGGCCATCTAGCGACTATGCCGAGCCACGCTGGTTCCGACCAGTCGGGCTCTCACGCTGAGGTCCCGCATCCCCTCGGGGTGTGGGACCTCAAGCGTGACCGGCTCGCGCTGGCCCGCGAACTCTTCGACGCGAAGACTCCCGGCATCGAGCGCCGGGAGATCGTCGGCGACCTGGTCCTCTCCCGCCTCGCCGAACACTGGGTCGAGGTATCGCACGGCCTCGAGGCGGGGGTTGCCCTCGCCGCCGTTGGGAGCATCGCGCGCCGCGACGCGGGCCCGGCGAGCGACCTCGACCTCCTCCTCATCCACGACGGCTCGACGCTGAAGAAGGACGCCCTCGCCAGCCTCGCGCAGCGCCTGTGGTACCCGATCTGGGATGCGGCCCTCGAGCTTGACCACTCCGTTCGATCCCTCACCGAGTGTCGCCAGGTCGCGACCCGCGACCTTGCCGCGGCGGCCGGGCTCCTCGACCTGAAGTTCGTGGGCGGCGATGCCGGACTTGTCCAACAGGCGCGCGCCGCGATCCTCGCGGACTGGCGTAGCGCGGCCAGGCATCGCCTTGCCGACCTTCTGGCGTCGTCCCACGCCCGCGCGGAGCGCTTCGGCGAGCTTGCGTACCTGATCGAACCCAACCTCAAGGAGGCTCGGGGTGGGCTGCGCGATCTGGTGAGCCTCTCCGCGCTCGCCGCGACGTGGCTCGCCGATCGTCCCCATGGTGCCGTCGACCGGGCGGGGGTCCACCTGCTCGACGTTCGCGACGCCCTCCACCTCGAGGCCGGTCGCTCCCAGGTCGTCCTCGGAAGGCACGTCGCCAGGAAGGTGGCGGCGCGCGTCGGCTTCGCGCACCCCGATGACCTGCTCGCCTCGCTCGCCGACGCCGGTCGCGTGATCGCTTTCGCGCTCGACACGACGGAGCGCAACGCGCGTCGGTCGCTCGAGAAGTCGGGCCACGGGTCTCGAGCCTTCCTTGCCCGCCGCCGCAACGTCGCTCCTCGATACGTCTCCGTGGGGGAGGGGCTCATCGACGTCGATGGCGACCTTGCGCTCGCGGCGGGTGCGGTTCCCGAGGACGATGCCCTTCTCTCGCTCCGGGCGGGCGCCGCGGCGGCGACGACAGGCCTGCGGATGACGCCGGGCCTGCTCGAGGCACTGGAGCGTTGCCCCGACCTCCCAACACCGTGGCCCGCCGAGGCCCGTGCGCATCTGACGGAGATGCTCGGGGGGAGCGCGAATCTCGTGGCCGTGTGGGAGGAACTCGACCTCGCGGGGATCATCGTTCGGTGGTTCCCCGAGTGGGAGGGGGTGCGCAACCGCCCGCAGCGCTCACCTATCCACCGGTTCACCGTTGACCGCCACTCGGTCGAGGCCGTCGTCCGCGCCGGCAAGCTCGCACGGCACATCGAGGATCCTGCACTCCTGATGCTCGCGTCCCTGTTCCACGACATCGGTAAGCGTGCGGGGGCCAAGGATCACTCGATCGCGGGCGCCGAGTTGGTGCCTGCCCTCGCCTCGCGCATGGGACTGGCTCCCGCGTTCGCCGCCGATCTCGAGACTCTGGTGCGGCACCACCTCCTCCTCGCCGATCTCGCGACGAGGCAGGATCCGGAAGACGCCGCGACCGCGCGCTCTCTTCTCGAACCCCTCGCGTACAGGAGGAACCTCCTCAACACGCTGCGTGCCCTCACCGAGGCCGATGCGACGGCGGCGGGGCCCAAGGCGTGGAATCCCTGGCGTGAGAAGCTCTGCGACGCCCTGACGAGGACCGCGCACCGCGAGATTGACGCGCATGCGGCGGCGGCGCGGGAGTAGCGCGGGCCGCGTGCCGGGACGCTGCCCGGGTAATCTGGACGCCTGGGTCGAGCAACTCGGCCCCACCTCGCACGGAAGGACGCCGCGTGTTCGCCTCGCTCTCTGACCGCCTCGCGGAGACGTTCCGCAACCTGCGCGGCAAGGGTCGCCTGAGCGAAGCGGACGTCGACGCGACCATTCGCGAGATCCGCCGTGCCCTCCTCGACGCGGACGTTGCCCTCCCCGCCGTCAAGGCATTTACGGGAGCCATTCGCGAACGCTCGCTCGGCTCCGAGGTCGCCGCGGCTCTCAATCCCGCGCAGCAGGTCGTCAAGATCGTCCACGAGGAGCTGGTGGATATCCTCGGGGGCGCGTCGCGCCCGCTCGCACGGGCCAAGACCGGTCCGACGATCATCATGCTCGCGGGCCTCCAGGGTGCCGGGAAGACGACGCTTGCCGGCAAGCTCGCGCGTCACCTCAAGGAAGCAGGGGAGACCCCCGTGCTCGTCGCTGCGGACCTGCAGCGCCCCAACGCCGTCACCCAGTTGACCGTCGTCGGTCAACGCGCGGGTATCCCCGTCTTCGCCCCCGAGCCCGGGGTGACGAGCGAGGACGAGAAGCCCAAGGGCGATCCCGTCAAGGTTGCCAAGGCCTCGCTCAAAGAGGCGAAGAACAAGGTCTACTCCGTCGTCATCATCGACACGGCAGGGCGGCTCGGCGTCGACTCGGAGATGATGACGCAGGCGGCGGATATTCGATCCGCCGTCGAACCCCACGAGACCCTGTTCGTCGTCGACTCGATGATCGGTCAGGACGCGGTCGCCACGGCGCACGCGTTCCAGGAGGGTGTCGGCCTCACGGGGATCGTCCTGACGAAGCTCGACGGCGACG
>CAZTJX010000177.1:0-4158 GCA_964613755.1 uncultured Demequinaceae bacterium
GCTGGAGCTTGCAGCGTCCGGCGCCAAGGTCCTCATGCCGCGCTGCGTCGAGTATGCGCGCCGCTACAACGTCCCCATCCACGTTCGCTCATCCTTCTCTGGGAAGGAAGGAACGTGGGTCGTGGCCGACACTGAGCAAGGAGACACCATGGAAGAGCCCATCATCGCGGGCGTTGCCCACGACCGATCCGAAGCCAAGATCACGGTCATCGGGATCCCGGACGTCCCCGGTACCGCGGCGCGCCTCTTTGAGGCCGTGGCGGGCGCCGACGTCAACGTGGACATGATCGTCCAGAACGTCTCCGCCCACTCCACGGGGATCACGGACATCTCCTTCACCCTGCCCCAGAGCGAAGGGGAGCGCGCGATCGCCGCCATCGACGGCGACAAGGCGAACATCGGTCACGCCGAGGTGCGTTACGACGACGCGATCGGCAAGGTCTCGCTCGTCGGCGCGGGAATGCGTGCCAACGCGGGAATCAGCGCACGGTTCTTCGGGGCGCTCCGCGACGCCGGCGTGAACATCGAGATGATCTCGACCTCGGACATCCGCATCTCGGTCATCACGCGCGCCGAGCAACTCGACACCGCCGTCCAAGCCGTTCACAGCGCGTTCGGACTCGACTCGTCCGAGGGCGAGGCCGTCGTGTACGGAGGAACCGGACGATGAACATCCCGTCGGATCGTCCCGTCATCGCGGTCGTCGGCGCCACCGGCCAGGTCGGCGCCGTCATGCGGAAGCTGCTATGGGAGCGGGGATTCCAAGACTCCACCGTGCGGTACTTCGCCTCCGCCCGCTCCGCGGGCTCCACCCTTTCCTGGGGTGACGCCGACGTCGTCGTCGAGGACGTCGCGACGTCGGACTTCTCGGGCATCGACATCGCGCTGTTCTCGGCTGGCGGCGCGACGTCCAAGGAGTATGCGCCGCTCTTCGCCGAGGCGGGCGCGATCGTCATCGACAACTCGTCGGCGTGGCGCATGGACCCCGACGTCCCGCTCGTCGTCTCCGAGGTGAACCCCGAAGCGCTCGCCTCGATTCCCAAGGGCATCGTCGCCAACCCCAACTGCACCACGATGGCGGCCATGCCCGTCCTCAAGGTGCTGCACGACCAGGCAGGACTCGTCCGCCTCGTGATCTCGACGTACCAGGCCGTCTCGGGGGCAGGACTCGCGGGGGTGTCAGAGCTCGACGGTCAGATCAAGGCTGTCGCGGAGGACGCGGAAGGCCTCACCCACGATGGGTCGGCGGTCGCGTTCCCCGAGCCTCACGCATTCACCGCACCGATCGCGTTCAACGTGCTTCCCCTCGCGGGATCCATCGTGGACGACGGCCTCAACGAGACGGGCGAGGAGGCGAAACTCCGGCACGAGTCGAGGAAGATCCTCGGTATCCCTGACTTGCGTGTGAGCGGCACGTGCGTACGCGTCCCCGTCTTCACTGGTCACTCGCTGTCGATCAATGCGGAGTTTGAGCGTCCACTCTCGCCCGAGCGAGCCTACGAGCTTCTTGCCGACGCGCCGGGCGTACGCGTCGTCGAAGTCCCGACGCCGCTTCAGGCCGCGGGAGGCGACGACTCGCTCGTCGGAAGGATTCGTCCGGACGAGGGTGTTCCCGACGGCCGGGGGCTCGCGCTCTTCCTCTCGGGAGACAACCTCCGCAAGGGGGCGGCGCTCAACGCCGTGCAGATCGCGGAACTGCTCGTTGGGCGACTTCCCCGCTAGGCGCACGCTTGCCAATCACGGTTCCCCGTTGGAGTGAGAGCGTCAGAGTGTATCTGATCGCATACACATGCCTAAGGTCGCGATTTACCCCCACCATCGGGCACGGACAGGGCTCGCGGGTCCTACGAACTTGGGGCTTGTGTATTCCGTCATGCAGGCGGCGTAGATCCTCTTCCAAGTCCGATCGTGTCAGGCTGAACTCTCTCGATGAGTAGCCGTGAGGACATCGCGGTGTCGCGCGCAGAGCATGGGTTCCGTGTGCGTGCGTAGCCCCGTACGTGATCCCCCTTCCCCGCGCGTGAACTGCCTCGCAACGCGTGCATCCGCGCGTATCGCCTGGGCAACAAGACCTCGACTACGCAATGGCACTCAACGCGCCGGGCGAGACAACCGGTTGTCGCCGAACTCGTCTCCGACTCGGAGCTCCGCGAAATTCTCCAAGACCGGCTCCCAGAGGGCGTCTGCTCAGTCGCCTGCGGTGCAGTCACAGGGCCCGGTGCTCCGGAGCGGATGGGCAAGGACAAAGGGAAACTGGGTGATCGGGTGCGAATGAGCGCGTCAAGCCTTGGCGGATCTCGCACCGTCTCAGATGAATCGCCATGGGTTTGGTTCCGCGTCCTCTCTGGAGAATGGAAACCAGACGAACTGCGACTCAATCACGTGAAACGGGTGACTTCTCGCTTCCAGTCTCGACGAGGTCAGTTGTTGCCTCTCGTGAGAATGCTGACGGCGAAACTGTTCGGAAGTGGTAGCTTCCGCTAGCGCGCTCTCGCACTCAAAGGTCAATCGGCGCCGCGCCGAGTACTGATTCGACGCGCCGCCGACTGATGAAACAACGTTGCACTCAGTACGTGGCCTAGCGGAAGTTGGCACCCTTTCCCGCGTAATAGGCGTTGTTTCTGCTCGCAACGGACACGTTGGGGAAATTCACCCAACTACCCGTCGCGCTATACATCGTCCCCCCATTGGGCGACAAGAAATAGTAAAGCTTCGCGCGACCTTGGTAGACGCAGTTGGGCCGCATCGAGTGGCTCAGGTGGAAATACTGCGTACTCACGTAGGACGTGTAGTTGCACACTACAGCGGAAGCCGGGGCCGACGCGACGCCCACGACACTCGCGGAAAGCGACAGAGCGATACATGCACGAGCGACGTGCCTGTTCCTTCTCTTCTTCGTACTCTCAATTGCCTTCATTTCTGCTCCTCCATCCACAATTGACCGCTAGGCGCGGGATGCCTGGTCCTCGCCGGGATACACCAGGACGCCGACGTTCTTCCAAGACGTGACCCCATCCGAAGGAACGAGCGGTGGACCGTCTTCCGCTCCCCACGTTGGTGATATTCACCAAAGCGACAATAACACCTAACTACTCGATGGTCTCGATGGGGGCGAACTATCTCTCCCGAAAGTAGCGGAATAGGTGGCGCTCCCGCGTCGTATACACTCCGGCGATGCTCCCCGCGAGTAACGCCAACGCCCCGAGCATGAGCGTTCGGACCCCGGGGAAGTATGCAGCCCAAGCGCCTCCCGGATTGCCGAAGCGCGAAATCCAGTAGAGCATCGGTATGACGACGCACGCGACCGGCATGAGCCAACCGACGGTCTCGAGGAGCACTTGGATCCCCAGGGTGGCCCGGGACAGTCCGGCGTGCATCGCCGCGGCTAGTTCCAGCCGACGAAGCCGGATGAGGAGAAGTCCCAGCGCGAGGCTCGCAAGGGCAACGATCGCGGGTGGCGCCCAGCCTGGCAAGGCGCCGACTCTCGCCGAGCCATCAAACCGCGTCCCGAGGGTGGTGTTCAGTTGTCGAACCTCAGCGGGGGGAGTCTCCCCCGCCGCCCCCGACTGTCGCGTTACGGCAAGGAGCATTACGTCGGATGCGGAACTCGGGTCGGGCCAAGCCTCGATCCAACAGGCGTCGAACGTCCCGGAAGCGGCGACAGGGGAGACGAGCGCGTACCCAAGCAGGGGGTCGCGCCCGTCGCTCGCGTAGGGGAACACCCCGGCGAGGTTCGCTTCCCCGTCGGGGAGAAGCGCGAGACGGGTTGATGCTCCCGTCAGGCCGAGAGAATCGGCGACCCCGTGGCTCAGCCACAAGCCATCGGCGCCAACTTGGGAGGGGACGAGCCGAAGGATCTCCGCGAGTCCCGGTGAAGCCTCGTACGCCTCAAATGTGCGCGACGGAAGCGCGGCGAGCCTCACTGAAGGCCCAGCTCGTAGAGCACCGGAAGCGACCACCCCGGGAGCGCGGGAAAGAGCGTCGCACTGGACCCCGTCGATAGAGTTGTACGTGCTGACGACCGAGATCGCGGCTCCCGCGGTCCTGAAGGCGACGGCACGCTGAGCGAGGTCGACGACCGCGCGAGTCTCGATTGTGGCGGTACCTCCTGCAATCACCAAGAACGTGAACGCCGCCAGTAGGCCGCGCGCGGTTCCG
>CAZTJX010000178.1:0-4134 GCA_964613755.1 uncultured Demequinaceae bacterium
CGAGGCGGCGGAAGCGTTGGCCCACTTCTGGCCACTCGGTTTGCCTGCCGATGCTGCGTGCGGTGCGTGCCATGGATGCGGCGAGGCTCGGGTCGGTGAGGATTGAGCGGAGAGCGTCCGCGATCGCCTGAGCGTCCTCATGGGGAACGATGATCCCGGCGCCCGAGGAGAGCACCTCTCTCGCGTGGGGAAAGTCCGTCGCGACGACGGGCTTGCCTGCGGCGACCGCCTCCGCGAGCACGCCGGAGGTCACCTGAATGCGGGAGTCGTAGGGCAGGAGCACGAGGTCGGCCGCGGCGACGTTACGTGCGAGGGCGTCGGAATCGAGGTAGCGGCCATCCATCGTGACGCTGTGGTGAAGCCCCAGCGCGTCGACGGTGGCGAGGAGCCGGTCGCGATAGGCGTCGCCATCGTTCGCGAGCACCTTGGGGTGTGTCTGGCCGAGCACGCGGTACCGCGGGTGGGGGCTCACGTCACGGAGCTTGGCAAACGCCCTGATGCCCCACTCGATGCCCTTGCCGGGCCCGAGGAGACCCCACGTGAGGACGACCGGCCGGTCGCTCGCGGGGAGCGGCACGACGGGGAGGGTCGGGTGGACGCCGTGCGGAATGACGCTTGCGAGCCCGGCGGCGACGTCGTAGTGCAGCTCAAGGTTTCCGCGGGCGGTCTCGGTCATGACGACGATCGCACTGGCTCGGCGGACGACCTCCTCGAGCACGCGCTTCTGACCGGGCTTCGGTTTGGCGAGCACGGTATGCAGTACCACGACCGTGGGGACGTGCAGGCGGGAGAGGATATCAAGCACCTCGTCGCCGTCCTCGCCCGAATAGATGCCGTATTCGTGCTGGATAACCGCGACGTCGGCCGAATTGAGCAGGCGAATGGCCGCCGCGACCGAGCGAGCGTTGCCGCTGAGCATCGGGGAGACCGGGAGCCCGCGTTTGCCCGGGGGGGCAGTGGGCGAGGAAGCGTCCGTAATCCGCACGACGAAGGCGTCGTCGCTAGGGAGGACCATCGAGGTAGCGAGGGATTCGGTGAACGTTGCGAGCCCGCAACGCGTCGGGGGGTATGTGCTGAGGAATCCAAAACGAGCCATGGCGCGACCTTCTCTGTACAGGGAAGCGCGGCTTCCCGATTGTGAGACGTCTGCCAGGTGGCACCCCTCAGGGGATAGTGGCTCCTTTGACGCTATCCGGTTCGCACCTTGGCGGCAGTGTCTCGGCCAAGGAACTTTGCCACTATCCTACGCCGGGTTTGCGAAGCTGGCCGGGTGAGATACCTGTGTGCGGTAGGGGTGTACGTCTCACTCTGATAGCCGCAGGTCTTCGGGTATCCCCACCTGTTTTTCCACCACGCGTCGGAGCCCAAGACGGACCGCGATCGCCTTCAACTCGACATCCAGGCCGTACCTGGGCGGCCACCGCCCCGCGCCGAACTTGAACAGAAGAACGATCGCATCGTCGGGCTCGGCGCGACGGTCGTGCGATTGATCGAGTGAAATTGAGGCCCAGCCAGGGAGGGGTACTGCCAAGTGTTCGACCCCGAGGGCAATGAGTTCTGCCTGCCGTAGCGGCTGTGGGGACGAGCGTGGCGGTGCCCCCTATTCCTGCTCCGCCTCCTCATCCTGTTGCCCGTCGGCAACATTGGGCGGGAGCGATGGCGTAATGACCGTGCCATCGGCGCGAAGGGTCCCGTGGAAGGCTGCCGCGTCGGGAACGCCGGAGATGCGCGGACCCTGGTTCTTGAGGGGCACGACGACATCCTCACCAGGCTTAACCGCGTAGCGCTTGCCGCGGACGTCGACGGCGGTCCCCGGCCCGTCCTCGATCGCGAAGTGGATTTCCTTCGGAAGCACCGTTACGCGAACGCGAGTGCCGAGCTGAGTGAATCGAAAGGTGAGTGACGGCCACGAGTCGGGAAGGCGCGGGTCGAAGGAGAGCACCTCGCCCCCGTCGCGCATCCCGCCGAAGCCATAGACGAGCGACGACCATACGCCGCCGCAGGAGGCGACGTGTACGCCGTCGGACGCGTTGCCGTGAAGGTCACCAAGGTCAACAAAGAGGCTGTCCCAGAAGTAGTGCAACGCGAGTTCGTGGTAGCCCACCTCGGCGGCGATGATTCCCTGGGCCGCGCCTGAGAGGGTCGAGTCCCCCGTTGTGATCGGATCGTAGTAGTCGAAGTCCGCCTTCTTCTCCTCGAAGGTGAACTGATCGCCCTGGAGCACAAGTGCGAGCACAACGTCGGCCTGCTTGAGCACCTGGAACCGATAGATCACGAGCGGGTGGAAGTGCAGAAGGAGTGGCCGTTGCTCGGCAGGTGTGTGCGCCAGGTCCCACATTTCCCGCTCGTGGAAGAGAGCGTCCTGAGGGTGAATGCCGAGGTTCTCATCCCACAGGATGGTCATGGCCTCCGCGGCCTTCTCCCAGTACTCGACCTCCGCCTCCTCGAGTTCCAAGCGGCCGACCATGCGCGCGTGCAGCTCGGGCCAGGTCTCGGCAAGCATCCGTACCGACCGCGCGGCGCATCGCAGATTGAATCGCGCCATGACGTTCGTGTAGAGGTTGTCGTTGCCGACGGTGGTGTATTCGTCCGGTCCGGTCACTCCGTGAATGTGAAACGCCGATCCGTCGCCCTTCGCTCGGCGCCAGAAGCCCAGGTCGGCCCACATGCGCGCGGTCTGCACGAGGATGTCGATGCCTTGGCGGGCGAGGAAGTCGTCGTCGCCGCTAGCCCTGACGTACTTGTGGATCGCGTAGGAGATATCGGCATCAATGTGGGCCTGCGCGGTGCCCGCCGCGTAGTAGGCAGAAGACTCCTCGCCGTTGATGGTTCGCCAGGGGAAGAGGGCGCCACGCACGTTGAGTTCCGTCGCGCGTTGTTCCGCCGCGGCCATCATGCGGTAGCGGTACATGAGCGCGTTGCGCGCCATGTCTGGCGACGTATACGCGAAGAAGGGCACCACGTAGATCTCGGTGTCCCAGAAGTAGTGGCCGCTGTACCCGGAGCCCGTGACGCCCTTGGCGGGGATTCCGTTGCCATCGGCGCGGGCCGCGGCCTGGGCCAGCTGGAAGAGGTTCCAGCGGACGGCCTGCTGTGCCGCGTCATTTCCGCCGATCTCGACATCCGAACGCTCCCAGAAGCCCTGGAGCCATGCTCGCTGATCGGCAAACTGCTTCTCTGCGCCTTCGGCGCGGACCCGGTCGAGGGTGCGGTTGCAGCGGTCTCCGAGTTCGCGCGGGGGGATCTTGTGCGCGGTGTGATAGCTGACGTACTTGGTGAGGGTGAACGATTGCCCGGGCGCGAGGCGGGTGTGGAAGGTGTGCTTAGCGTAGTCCTGGTCGACCTCCGTCGACTGCCGGTATTCGGTCTCCGTCTCAATCTCGTGTTCCATTGCCACGGCGAGAGTCATCTCGGAATTCGCGCACCGGTATCCGAGAATGATGCGGTCGTCGTCTCCCCCGTGCATGCTCGGAATAAGGACGCGCTCCTCTCGAACCCGTGCCTTGCGGGGGTCCGCTATGCCCTCGCCATTTCCGCGCGAGTGGTAGACATCGAGACCCGCGCTGCGATTGAGCAAATGGGAGGAAATGGAGATCGGGGCCTCCTTATCGAGCAGGGAAACCTCGAAAGTCATGATGGCGAGGTGGCGCTGCGAGAACGAGACCATGCGCCGGGAGCGGACCCTGACGCGGTTTCCCGCGGGGGTGCGCCAGAGGAGGTCGCGCGTCAGTACGCCCTCCTTGAGGTCGAGCGTCCGCGAGTACTCGGGAAGATCGGCGACGGATAGTTGCAGGGGCTCGTCGTCGACGTAGAGCCGGATGATTTTTGCGTCGGGCGAGTTCGCGATGGTCTGGCCGACGCGGGCGAGGCCGAAGGCCTCTTCCGCGTGGTGGATCGGCCACGTCTCGTGGAAGCCATTTACGTAGGTGCCGTGGCTGAAGAAGTCGTGGCCTTCCTCGACATTGCCGCGGAGCCCGAGGTACCCGTTGCCCAGGGCAAAGAGCGTCTCCGTGGTGCCAAGATCGGATCTTCTGAAGGTGGTCTCCGTGACCTTCCAGGGGTCGCACGGGAACCGGAGCCGGTTCAGGTATTTCGGCATCTCTGCATGGGGCGTGCTCGCGTGAGGCATGCCAG
>CAZTJX010000179.1:0-4127 GCA_964613755.1 uncultured Demequinaceae bacterium
AGAAGTTCAGGACGCCGTATCCGGGCTCGTTGTTGGTCAGGGATCGGGCGATCTCACGGAAGGGGATGAGGTTTGCGTGGTAGTCACGCATCGATCCGAGGAGGAGGTGAGCGGGGTGGGGCACGACGGAACCCGACGTTCTCCCAGCGTTTGACGAGCCCTCCATGCACCCTTAGGGTCGGGGTCAGTCGGGCCCATCTGGGACGAATGAGGGATGGGGGGCATGCTTGCTCTACATCACCGGCCACCGCGAACTGGAAAGGCCAGGGTCACATCCACCTGTCCGGCGGACTCCTCAAGTGAGGAATGTGCCGAGATGACTCTAACGGGCGAAGCTGTCGAGCGTTGGGCCCGCGAGCAGGCGGCAATCGTCGAGGACGCTATACGCCAACCCGTCGAGGTGCGCGTTGCACAGGTGAATCCCGGCTTGACAAGAATGGCGATCTTGAGCGGTCCCGATGGCGGGCTGCCCGTAGCCGAGATTGAAGCGTGGCTCCAGGGCGACTGGCAGAGTCCCGATCTTGAATATGATCCCGAGTGCGGCGCTTTGCTGAACGTCGTGCTCATCCGGCCGCGATCGCGGCGTCGGGTCTGGTGGAGCCGCAGGCTCTTTGGCGAGACCATCAACATTGCATCGCCTGAGCAGAGCCTCATCCACGGCTACTTCGAGGGCCGACTTGCGGCGGAGTTGGCCCGGTACGGGCTCTCCCTCGACGCTGAAGAATGATTCAGGTTGGGTTGGTTCTCCGTCCTATCGGGAAGGTGGGCGGGACGCAGAAATAGGGGACTGGTCCTGCTACCTAGCAAGGGCCGGGGAGGACTTCGTTGTGGCCCGGTGGGTGATGGCGATTATCGAACGGACTCTCGCGATACTGTGGCCAGGTCGGCTGAACCTTGAGGCTTGGGCGGGGAAGGCATCGTGGTGACAAACAACCTTCCGGTACTGGAGCTTGGCGCGGCTCTCGGAGGAGGAAGCCCGGGGGGCAGAGAGTGGGGGATGGCGACCGGCGCGCTTCATCGCGACGCGGTTGCGCTCTCAGCAGGGCTCGACAGTCCCGTTCGCCTTGAGGTTCACTTTCACGTAGATGGACGAATCGCACCGAATGAGTTCGAGGGAGTCCGGACGGGGCGTTTCAGTCGGGCGAAATCGAAGTTGTGGGTTCAGGTGGCGATTCCTGGCGGTGTTGTCGAGGACCGACGCGCGGTGCTCCTCTCGGCTCTCGCGGACGCTGTTGATGAGGCGGAGCGATATGTGATTCGGCGGCGGCTCGCCGAGGGTTACCAGCAATCCAGAGCGTCGTGGCGGCGTTGCGATCTCAATGAAGCCTCGGCCCCTCCAGGCTCGCTTCCTCCGGATCTTCCGAGTGACGGTCAAGTGAAAAACTTGTACAACGCCGCCGCATAAGCGATTCTGACTCCGCCTGCGAGCCATCGTGACGACTGCACCAGTTAGCATTGCCTCGACTGGCTCGACCACCCGGGGGTCTTCCGTGATCAGATCGAGCAAGGCCGGTTTCACCCAGAATCAGCGGCGCGTCGCGCGGGTGGCATTCCAATGGAGGCGGGCAGGGGTGCGCGGCGCGGTGCTTGCCTCGCGCGGCACCGTCGAAGAGACTCAACAGTGGATCGCCATCCGCAGTCGCCGCCACTTCCTGGCGTCTACCTTGATGTGCCCGAAGTTCGTCGCTGACTCGCGAACCCACGCCATCGGATTCACGGACGGTGGTGTGGCGGTCATTCAATTCGAGCCCTCTCGGATACCTCCGGGAAGGAACCTGCGGTTCTACGAGCGGGGCGATCTCAAGGTGACATCCACAACGCAGGGTCCATTCACCGCGGTGTACGTGGGCGACGAGCTCTTCCAGGTCGGTGCCGCTGACGCGGCGGCGCTGAAGGACATCCTCCGCAGAACCTAGGTGAACCGTCCTCTGTTTATTTCCGCTCCTACGCGGGGCCAGCACCGACCGGTGTTGGCGTGGTGATGTGAGGGTAGTAGGTGGCCTCGAATTCGTCAGGTGGGACGTCGCCAAGGCGGGAGTGCAGGCGGTGCTGGGGGAGGAGCGCTCGGTTTGCTTTGCGGTCCCTTCGCGGCGGTTTGCTCACCCGCTTCTGCTCTCGGCCTGGGCTGCAGAGCGAGCGACGCCTAGCGTCTTCGACAATATGATGGAAGACATGGTTTCGGCCGCCCGGAAGGACTATTGGAACACCCAGGTTTTCGTCAGGGATGGCACGGGAGGAGTGGTCGGATGCCGCGCACCCACATGCTGCTGCGGGTTCGAGGGCCCGTCGTCGGAGGCGTTCTGGTGCCTCTCGCCGTGCTGGTGTTCGGGGTGGCGACAGTCTTCGGAGTTGGGGCTGTGGTCGCCGACTTGAAGTCCGGCAACCCGTTTCCCGTGACCGGAGGCAGGTCCGGAGGGCCGATCGCCGTCGTGGAACGTTTCTCGCTCTCCCGATTATGGCCGCCCTGGTGCTTTCGGCCGTGGCGCGCCTCGTGAAGTTCTTCGGCCTGGTGGGGCTCCTGTACGCGCGATCCCTAGACGACGGAACCGTCATGGTGGGCCCGCTCCTGCGGACCCTTTCGGGGCGAGGCCTCGTGGTGCGAACCGCCACCGAATTCGTCATCCGCGCCAAGAAGCGGACGATGGGTCGAGAACCAGGCCTCTGGCCCGCGCGGTGGATTCTGACCGCAGGCCCGAACCGCATCGTCATCGGCGCTCCGTTTCCGGCCACCGCCAAGCACGCCAGTGCGGCGAAGGAACGACTGCGAGCATTGCTCGATCGGTAGATCCTCGCGGTCCTGTACTCGGAGCCGAGTCTGTGCCAGTGAGAGGATGGGCCGGGCGCGTGAGGGCGGCGAATTCGCGCCGCAGAGAGGGGACTTCGTTGGCAACGATCACGCTTGGGGGCGTTGGGGCTGAGCCCGTCGTCGTACTTGCGGGCTCCCGAGGCGTGCGGCTCTTCTCGTTGGGTCTCGCTTGGGCGGCGACTCCCGTCGTGATCGCTTTGCTCTTCGCGGGCGGGCCGGCTGCAGCCATGGCCCTCGTGTTCATCGGCTTCGCCCTTCTTGTCTTGTTTCGCACGCACCACAAGCGCACCATCTTTCGCTGCGGTGACATCACTCATCGAGGCGTCTGGGTGGAATCATCGATCCCGGCGAGCAGTCTTGCTCGCCTGTGGTTCCAGTACGGCGGGGGCACTGCGGTCCTGATCTTCCACGACGGCCGAGGAGTCAGATTCGCGGTCGAGGAACGCGCGATCGGCTCCGACCTGGCGGCGAAGCGAGCGGAGGTGGCGGCGACGCTTGTCGGGACGATCGGCGCGCCCTACGCGGGAATCACCACCGCGGATCCCCCTCCCCTAGAGCCAGCTCACAGACTCGTTCCGATGTCACGCATGAAGGTCCGCTTCGCACGCTTGCTTCCGAGCGAGTGGGCGGTCGTGGTCGGCACCGTAGTGCTGTCGGTCCTCTCCCTCGTGGGGTCGCGCTCCTAGCAGCCGTTGGACGCGCCTTGCCCCCCAAGCCTGCTTCGTTCGCTACGAGGCCGAGAAGTGCGCGGACCCTCGTCCGCCTGGGAAGAGAGCCTGGCGACCTCGACGAAGGCGGCCAATCTCGACTCCCAGGGAACCGGTCCAGGAATGATGCCTTCCGGCGCGACCGCCCGCGCGACCTGCTGCAGAGCTCCTAGATTCACGTCGTCGACGATCCGGGCAGGCTCGTCATCCCGCGCGGAAGCCAGACACGCGGCACGGCGGCAAGCGCCACCCCGCATCCCACCCCGATGGCGTTGAGGATGACGTCGTCGACGTCGGCCGAGCGTCCGACCGCGTATTGCGCGACCTCAAGCGTCGCCGAGAGCGCGGTGCCGCTGGCCAGGGCGAGAAGCCAGGCGAGGCGTCGTCCCCGCGCCATCGCGAGGAGCGCGAGGACGCCCACGGGCACGAAGGCGACGATGTTGCCCCAGAAGTTCAGGACGCCGTATCCGGGCTCGTTGTTGGTTAGGGATCGGGCGATCTCGCGGAAGGGGGTGAGGTTCGCGTGGCGGACGCCGTCCTTGTTGGGGTTGGCGAGAAGGATCGTCCACCAGGCGAGCGCGAAGGCGTAGGTGGCCAGGAGCGCGCGGATCGCG
>CAZTJX010000180.1:0-2116 GCA_964613755.1 uncultured Demequinaceae bacterium
GATCCTACCCGCGCGCTTCCCGAACCTTCTCGTCAACGGCTCGGCAGGTATCGCCGTCGGCATGGCGACGAACATCCCGCCCCACAACCTCCGCGAGGTCGCGTCGGGGGCGCAGTGGTTCCTCGATCACCCCGAGGCGTCGAGGGAGGAGCTGCTCGAGGCGCTGATCGAACGGATCCAGGGTCCGGACTTCCCGACAGGCGCGACGATCCTCGGGCGAGCCGGCATTGACCAGGCGTATCGCACCGGTCGAGGCTCCATCACCATGCGCGCGATAATCGAGGTCGAAGAGTTGCAGGGCCGCATGTGCCTCGTCGTGAGCGAGTTGCCGTACCAGGTCAACCCCGACAACCTCGCGCAGAAGATTGCGGAACTCGTACGCGACGGAAAGATCGCCGGCATCGCGGACATCCGCGACGAGACGTCGGGCCGCACGGGTCAGCGCCTCGTCATCGTTCTCAAGCGCGACGCGGTTGCGAAGGTCGTGCTCAACAACCTCTACAAGCACACCCAGCTCCAGGACAACTTTGGCGCGAACATGCTCGCGCTCGTCGACGGTGTGCCCAGAACCCTCACCCTCGATGGCTTCATTCGGCACTGGGTCGCGCACCAGATCGAGGTCATCATCCGCAGGACGCAGTTCCGGTTACGCGAGGCCGAACGCGAGATCCACATCCTCCGTGGATACCTCAAGGCGCTCGACGCCCTCGATGCGGTCATCGCGCTCATCCGCGCGGCCCCGACCGTCGACGATGCCCGCGAGGAACTCATGAAGTTCCTTGACGTCGACGAGATCCAGGCGAACGCCATTCTCAATCTTCAGTTGAGGCGACTCGCCGCCCTCGAACGCAAGAAGATCGAGGACGATCATGCCGCCCTCGAGTCGGAAATCTCGGACCTCAACAGCATTCTCGTCTCGGAGGAGCGCCAGCGGACCATCATCTCGACGGAGCTTGGCGAGATTGTTGCGAAGTACGGTGACGAGCGCCGGACCACCATTTCCCCTCACGAGGGTGACATGGATATCGAGGACCTCATTGCCGAGGAGGAGATCGTCGTCACCATCACCCGCGGCGGGTACGCAAAGCGCACCAAGTCGTCGTTGTACCGCTCGCAAAAGCGCGGGGGAAAAGGGGTCAGGGGGGCGAGCCTGCGGGCTGACGACATCGTCCAGCACTTCTTCGTCACGACCACCCACCACTGGCTACTGTTCTTCACCAATCGCGGACGGGTCTATCGGGCCAAGGCGTATGAATTACCGGACGGCGCGCGAGACGCCAAGGGTCAGCATGTTGCGAATCTGCTCGCCTTCCAACCGGGCGAGGAGATCGCCGAGGTTCTTGACCTTAAGACCTATGAGGACAAGCCGTACCTCGTCCTCGCGACCAAGCGCGGACTCGTGAAGAAGACCCGGCTAGGGGAATACGACTCGAACCGCTCCGGTGGGCTGATCGCCATCAACCTACGGACCGTCGAGGGCGAGGAGGAGGGGCGGAAGGACGAGCTTATGGCCGCGCGTCTCGTCTCCGACGAGGACGACCTCATGCTCGTCAGCCGTAAGGGCCAATCGATCCGCTTCACCGCGGACGGCGCGGCGCTCCGACCCATGGGCCGCGCGACCTCGGGTGTCACCGGTATGCGCTTCCGCGAGGAGGACGAGCTTCTTGCCATGGACGTCGTGCGCGACGGGATGTTCAGCTTCGTCGCGACCGAGGGAGGGTACGCGAAGCGGACGGACGTTGCCGAATACCGGAGCCAGGGCCGCGGCGGGCTGGGGATCAAGGTCGCCAAACTCCAGGACGAACGGGGCGACCTGGTGGGAGCCCTCCTCGTTGACGAGGCGGACGAGGTTCTGGTCGTCATGGAGAACGGCAAGGTCATGCGCGCATCCGCGGCCGACGTTCCGGCCAAGGGGCGGGACACGATGGGCGTGATCTTCGCCAAGCCCGACGAGGGCGATCGGATCGTGGCGATCGCACGCAACAGCGAGCGGAGCCTGGACGCGGACGCCGCGGAGGAGGCTCCCGCCGAGACCGAAACCGAAACCGCCGCCGAGTAGTCCCGTGGCCGCACCGTGGCCGCACCGTGCGGCTAGATGAAGAGCGTCGTACCCGAC
>CAZTJX010000180.1:2216-4099 GCA_964613755.1 uncultured Demequinaceae bacterium
CCGTGGCCGCACCGTGGCCGCACCGTGCGGCTAGATGAAGAGCGTCGTACCCGACTCGTGAGCCTCGCCGAGGAAGGCTGCAACACCGGCCAGCTCGACGCCGTCGATCAGGTCGGACTTGACGATTCCAAGCAGATCCATCGTCATGGTGCATCCGAGGAGCCTGGCGCCACTCGCCTGGGCCGACGCGATGAGCTCCTTGGCCGAAGGCACGTCGTGCTTGTCCATGACGCTCTTGATCATCGCCGTGCCCGCGCCCATCATGTGCATCTGCGAGAGGGTCAACTCCTCGGCACCGCGCGGCATCATGGCTCCGAACATCTTCTCCATCAGTTTCCTCTGGCGACGCGGCGGCTTGGATCGACGTAGCGCATTGAGTCCCCAGAACGTGAAGAACATCGACACGTCCTCTCCCATGGACAGCGCTCCGTTCGCGATGATGAAGGCTGCGATCACCTTGTCGAGGTCACCGGAAAACACGACGATAGACGTCTTGTTGAGCACAGGTGCTCCCGTTGCCACCGTGCCCGCGGCTCCGCCTTTGCGAAGCGTCGCGACGTAGCCGGGGCCCTCGGGTGTGAGGTCGATGACCGCGTGGCCGTTGCGCGCCGCCCAGCTCGGGGCGTCGAGCCTGAAGCCTGGATCCGAGACGTGAACGACGACATCGTCGCCAGGGTTCATCGACTTCATCGTTTCCGAAAGCCGCATGATCGGACCGGGGCACGCGAGGCCCGTGCAGTCGAGGTCGACGACGGTGCCGGTCGTCGCGGTGGCCGCGTGCATGCCGAGACTCGCCGCCTCGGCATAGGACTCCAGGGGAACGGGAACGTCGTGCTCCGGTACTTCGACCTCGTGCCACGCACGGAACGTCGTTGAGCCGCCGGATAGGGTCGAGACGTCGGCGAACTCTCGCTGGACCAGAATCCGGTGGGCGAGGTAGGAACGGAAGCCGACGGCGCAGTAGAGCCGAAGCGGAACCGCGGTGTCCCACGCGCCGCATGCCTCGCGGAGCGTCGCGAGCGGGACGTTCTCCGCTCCGGGCAGGTGCCACACTCCGAACTCTTCCGGCGTGCGCACGTCGATGATGCGAGCGCCTTCGGTCGCGCCGGGGTAATCCTGCGCGTACCAGAGCGTGAGGTCGCCGCGCAGCACGTTGCTCGCAACGAAGCCCGCCATGTTGACGGGATCCTTGGCGGAGCCGAAAGGCGGCGCGTAGGCGAGTTCTTGGTTCTCAAGGTCGTAGACGGTTAACTCGGCGCGTATCGCCACGGCGAGCACGTCGAGGCGCTTGTCAATACCGTCGAATCCGCACGCCTGAGCGCCCAGGATTCGGCCGTCGTCGGGCGAGAACAGCACCTTGAGGTGCATCATCGCCGTTCCGGGGTAGTAGCCCGCGTGGCCGGACGGGTGGACGTGAACCGCGCGGTAGGGGACACCGAGGGCGAGGAGTTGGCGCTCGGTGGCGCCGGTGCCGCCCGCGACCATCTCGAACACCTTGACCACCGACGTTCCCTGTGTCGAAAGGTACTCCGTCGTCCGACCGCAAATGTTCTCTGCCGCCACGCGAGCCTGGCGATTTGCGGGACCGGCGAGCGGATGGAGGTACGAACCCGGAAGGACGGTGCTGGGGGTCTCGACGACATCGCCCGCCGCCCAGATGCGGGGATCGGACGTGCGCATGTGGGTATCGACGGCGATTCCTCCGTGCTCGCCGAGCTCGATCCCTGCGTCCTTGGCGAGCGCGACCGAGGGGCGAACACCCGCAGCGAGAAGTACGAGGTCCGCATCGATCGACGTGTTGCTCGTCAACTCCACAGTTACGCCCCCGTCGTCCCTGCCGAGGAAGGCCGCCGCCGCCGTGCTGAGGTGAAGGCCGATTCCGC
>CAZTJX010000181.1:0-4047 GCA_964613755.1 uncultured Demequinaceae bacterium
GGGCTCGCGGACGTCGTCACGCCCGGGCTCGCGGACGTCGTTACGCCCGGACTCGCGGACGTCGAGGGGATCGGGGTGACCGCGTCGTCGCCCCCGCCGAAGAGCGAACGCACGAGGTAGTAGAGGACGAGGACGGCGAGTACCAGGAACGCTCCCGTCACGAGTCGGCGACGCCAGTAGACCTCCGGAGGCAATTCCCCGACCGGATGCGTCAATCCCTCCACGAGCCCTCCTCTGCTTTCGCCACCACGGTAGCCCCGGCATCGGCTGTGACAATGGAGCCATGCCGCGCTATCGCTCACCCGGAGGCGAGGCGTCACCCGTCGAGGCAATCCTCGACTGGTTCACTCGCGAGGGCAGGCCCCTTCCGTGGCGCGAGCGGGAGGTTTCACCGTGGGGGGTTCTGGTGAGCGAGGTCATGCTCCAACAGACGCCGGTGTCCCGAGTGCTGCCGGCCTGGAACGCCTGGATGGCCCGCTGGCCTACGCCGGCGGCGCTCGCCGTCGAGCCGCAGGCGGAGGCGGTGCGGGCATGGGGGCGCCTGGGCTACCCGCGTCGAGCACGGCGGCTCTGGGAATGCGCGGTCGCGATCGAGCGCGACTTCGGGGGAGCCGTTCCGAGCGATGAGGATCTCCTACGGCGACTGCCGGGAGTCGGGGAGTACACGGCTGCGGCGGTGGCCGCCTTCGCCTACGGGAAGCGCACGGTCGTCCTCGACACGAACGTGCGGAGGGTCGTCGCGCGCCTCGCCCTGGGGGTTGAGGCTCCCGCATCGCATCTGACCCGCGCGGAACGCGCGCTCGCGGCGACACTCGTTCCCGATGACCCGGAGACGTCGGTGGCATGGAACGTCGCTGCCATGGAGCTCGGTGCGCTCGTGTGCACGTCGCGTTCGCCCCGATGCGGCGAGTGCCCTGCGGCGGCCGCGTGCCGCTGGCTGGCCGCGGGCAGGCCGCCCGCCGCCGCGTCGCGCCGCACGGCACAGCCATGGGAGGGAAGCGATCGTCAGATTCGAGGGCGGATTCTCGCGGTCCTCCGGGGCGCGGGAGCACCGGTCTCCGTTACGGGGAGCGCGGCGCTCGCCGACATCGAACCGGGGCAGCTGGATCGGTGTCTTGAAGGCCTCCTAGACGACAGCCTGATCGTCCGGGCGTCCCGGCAGCGCGGAACGTACGGACTCTAGGCCGAAGCCTTCGCGACGGCCGCCTGGGCCTTGGCGTACTGAGCGCGGATCTCGGGCTTCGGATCGTGCTTCGGCGCCGCCGAGATCTCCACCGGCCATGCGGGCAACGTACCCGTCAGCACCCATCCGGCCTGAACGGCCGCGCCCATCGCGACGTACTCGCCGGGCTCGGGAATCTCCACGGGAACGGGGAAGACCTGCCCGGCGATCATCTGCACGGCCGGGTTCTGAGCCGCGCCGCCGATCAGTCGAACCTTGGCCGCCTTGAGTCCCTGAGCGATCACGGCGTCGAGGCCGTCGGCCAGGCCGCAGAGCATGCCCTCGACGGCGAGTCGTGCCATGTTCGCTCGCGTGGTGTTCGCGAGGGTCATGCCCGAGATTGCCGCGGTTGCCGTCGGGAGGTTTGGCGTGCGCTCGCCCTCGAAGTACGGCACGAGAGTCGCGCCGCCCGCGCCCGGCTCCGCCTCGAGCGCGAGGCGTCCAAGCTCGTCGTGGTCGACGTCGAGCACGCGCGCGATGGAGTCGAGCACGCGCGCGGCGTTCAGCGTCGCGATGAGCGGAAGGTAACGGCCGGCCGCGTCCGCGAATCCGGCGACGGTACCAGACACGTCCCGGACGATGGTCTCGCTCGATGCGAAGCCGGTGCCCGACGTGCCAATGGAGATGACCGCGTCGCCGGCCCCGAGGCCGAGTCCGAGCGCGGCTCCGGCATTGTCGCCCGCGCCGGGGCCGAGGATCGACGAGCCGCCGAGGGACTCATGGACGGTCCCCGCCCTGTCCGACGGCCCGAGGACCTTCGGAAGGATGGCGTCGTGGCCGAGGGCAGCCTCGAGCAGTGCCCGGTCGTACTCGCCGGTCTCGGGGTTCCAGTATCCGGTGCCGGACGCGTCCGAGCGGTCGGTGACGAGCTCCTCGAGAACGGGGCCGAGCGGGCTGTCGCCCTTGGGCCCGAAGCCGCGGAGTCGCCACGTCAGCCAGTCGTGCGGGAGCGCGACCGCCGCGACCTTTGCCGCGTTCTCCGGCTCCGCGTCGCGAAGCCACCGGAGCTTGGTGATCGTAAACGAAGCGACGGGAACGAGGCCGGTGCGGGCCGCGAGGTCGTCGGCCCCGAACTCCTTGATGAGGTCCTGCGCCGCCCCTGCGGAACGGGTGTCGTTCCACAGGAGGGCGTCGCGAATGACCTTGCCATCGGCGTCGAGCGCCACCATTCCGTGCTGCTGTCCGCCGACCGCGATGGCGTCGACATCGGTAATCCCGCCAGCGTCGGCGATCGCCTCTTGGATCGCGGACCACCACGCGGCGGGATCCACCGAGGTGCCGTCCGGATGCGACGCGCGGCCCAGGCGAACCTGGTCCCCGGTCGCGAGATCCCGGACGACGACCTTGCAACTCTGAGTGGAAGAGTCCACTCCTGCGACGAGAGTCATGACTCTTCCTTCTTCGTTGGTGTGGTCGGTGTCAGCGGGCGCCCATCAGGTGCTCGGACGCGAGCTGCTGGAGCTTGATGAAGCCGAAGCCCTTGTCGTTGTAGTAGACGTCCGGGTCGAAGTCCTCGTACGCACTTGAGTCGGCGAGGAACTGTTCGATCGTCTCGCCCTTGCCGAGCGTGGACTGCGCGAGCTGGTCCTGACGCGTGGCCGCGATGGCCTCCTTGACCTCGGGGTCGGCGCGGAAGGCCTTGGTGCGCTCCTTGAGGAGGAGGTACATCCGCATGTTGGCCTTGGCCGACTCCCAGACGCCGTCCCAGTCCTCGGTGCGTGACGGCTTGTAGTCGAAGTGGCGTGGGCCGGTGTAGGCCTGACCGCCCTTCGGGCCGCCGTTCTCCAGGAGGTCGACGAGGGCGAACGCGTTGTGCAGGTCGCCGTGACCAAACACGAGGTCCTGGTCGTACTTGATGCCACGCTGGCCGTTGAGGTCGATGTGGAAGAGCTTGCCGTGGAACAGCGCCTGCGCGATGCCCGCGGTGAAGTTGAGTCCCGCCATCTGCTCGTGGCCGACCTCGGGGTTGAGGCCCACCATTTCGGGGTGGTCGAGCGAGTTGATGAACGCGAGCGCGTGGCCCACCGTGGGGAGCAGGATGTCGCCGCGCGGCTCGTTCGGCTTGGGCTCGATCGCGAACTTGATGTCGTAGCCCTTGTCGATCACGTACTGGCCGAGGGTGTTGGCCGCCTCGCGGTAGCGCTCGAGCGCGACGCGGACGTCCTTGGAGAAGTCGTACTCCATGCCCTCGCGGCCGCCCCACATGACGAACGTGGTGGCGCCGATCTCGGCGGCGAGGTCAAGGTTGCGCATGACCTTGCGGAGGGTGAAGCGGCGCACGGCGCGGTCGTTAGAGGTCACGCCGCCGTCCTTGAAGACGGGGTGCGTGAATGTGTTGGTCGTGATCATGGGGATGACCATGCCCGTCTCGTCCAGCGCCTTCTTGAGGCCGTCGATCGCCGCGCGCCGGTCGGCGTCCGAGCAACCGAAGGGGAAGAGGTCATCGTCGTGGAACGTCATGCCGTAGGCACCTAGTTCCGAAAGCTTGTGAATCGCGTCGACGCCGTTGATCGGCTCGCGGGTCGCCGACCCGAAGGGATCCTGGGCGGTCCACCCGATGGTCCAGAGGCCAAAGGTGAACTTGTCCTCGCGCGTGGGGGTGACAGACATGGGTGGCTCCGTTGCTCGGTTTTGGTGGTGATCGATGTTTACGTGCTGGCACCAACATATTCGTCGCGACGGGGCGAGTCAACACGAACTCGGTCGTCGATAACGGTGCCATAACGCTGGTCTTGACGTTCTCGTACGAAATCGTTTGCGAAGACGCTGGGTCCCGGGGCGAGGCGAGTCAAGTTACCAAATCGACACATGCGGGAGGTTGGCGG
>CAZTJX010000182.1:0-4017 GCA_964613755.1 uncultured Demequinaceae bacterium
AGCGTCGCCGTGCACGTCGGGCACACCGTCAGGATCTCGCCGTCGAGGTGCGGGACCCGGACTCTGGCAAGGTCCTGTTCGCCAGGGTCAAGATCCCGGAGACGCTGCCTCGTTTCCTCGCCGTCGACGCCAAGGGCAAGGCCACCCAGGTCGCCGACGCGTCGGCGCTCGACACGGCGCCCCGGAGCTTCGTTCCCCTCGAGGACGTCATCGCGGCGCAGTTGGACTACCTCTTCCCGGGCATCGAGGTTCTCCAGCACTACGCGTTCCGCGTCACTAGGAACGAGGACGTCGAGGTGGAGGAGGATGACGCGGAGAACCTGCTCAAGGCCATGGAACAGGAACTCCAACGGCGGCGCTTCGGGCCGGCGGTCCGGCTCGAGGTCGCCGAGGATCTGCCACCCCATGTACGCGACCTCCTCGTGCGCGAACTCCAGATCACGGACGACGATGTCTTCCACCTGCCCGCGCCACTCGACCTCACCGGGCTCGAGGTGATCGCCAGCCTCGACCGTCCAGAACTGCGCTATCCTGCGTTCCGCCCGACGACCCATCACCGGCTCGCGCCCGTCGAGACGGCCGACGCGCCCGATGTCTTTGAGGCGATCCGCAGGGGAGACGTCCTGCTCCACCACCCCTACGACTCGTTCTCCACCTCCGTCCAGGCGTTTCTGTCCCAGGCCGCTCGCGACCCCAAGGTGCTCGCGATCAAGCAAACCCTGTATCGGACGTCGGGCGACTCGCCTATCGTCGACTCGCTCATCGAGGCCGCGCAGAACGGCAAGCAGGTGCTCGCCATCGTGGAGATCAAGGCGCGCTTCGACGAGAAGCGGAACATCAGTTGGGCGCGCAAGCTCGAGGAGGCGGGGGTGCACGTCGTCTACGGGCTCGTAGGCCTCAAGACACACTGCAAGCTGCTGCTCGTGGTGCGCCAGGAGGAATCGGGGCTCCAGCGCTACTGCCACATCGGGACGGGAAACTACCACCCGAGGACGGCGCGACTCTACGAGGATTACGGCCTGCTCACCCGCGATCCTGACCTCGGCGCGGATCTCACGAAGCTCTTCAATCAGTTGTCCGGATACGCGCCGAAGGCGCGGTTCCGTCGGCTGCTCGTCGCGCCGCAGGGCGTGCGCACCGGGCTCATCACGCGGATCGACGCCGAGACGGCGCGGGCGCGGACGGGGGAGGACGCCTGGGTCAAGATCAAGGCGAACGCGATCATCGACGAGCAAACCATCGACGCGCTCTATCACGCATCCATGGCGGGCGTTCAGGTGGACATCGTCTGTCGCGGAACGTGTGCGCTTCGGCCCGGCGTCCCCGGCCTCTCGGACAACATCCGCGTGCGATGCGTGCTCGGTCGCTTCCTCGAACATTCCCGTGTCTTCGCGTTCGGTGGCGGCGGCGAGCCCGAGGTGTGGATCGGTTCGGCCGACCTCATGCACCGCAACCTCGATCGCCGCGTGGAGACGCTCGTGCGCATCGCCGACGAGGACCAGATCGCCGCCCTCATCGAGAACGTCGATCTCGCGATGAGTCCGCGTACGTCCGCGTTCACCCTCCAGCCCGACGGCTCGTGGACGCGATCCAAGGGCACCCGCAGCACCCCGCTCAAGGACCTTCAGGCGCTCTATATCGCCCGCCAGCCCAAGCGTCGGGCCACCGGGCGGTGAAGGGGGTTCGGCGCGGCACCATCATGGCCGCAGGCGCGCTCGTGTGGCGCGTGCGCGACGGCGAACTCCAGGTGCTCGCGGTCCGCCGCCCCCGCTACAACGACTGGTCGTGGCCCAAGGGGAAAATCCGACGGGGAGAGACCCTTCCCGAGTGCGCGATGCGGGAGGTGTACGAGGAGACAGGGAAGCAGGTTGAGCTCGGGCAGGCGCTTCCGACGCTCTCGTACACAATCCAGAGCGGGCGGGCCAAGGTCGTCAAATACTGGGCGGCCGCGACCTTGAACACGACGCACCCATCGCTTCTCGCACGCCCCCGCTATCGGCTCGCACCCAAGAGGGAGATCGACAACACCCGGTGGTTCACGGTGGAGAAAGCCCGGAAGAAGATCACCATGCCCGCCGATCTCAAGCCCCTTGAGGCGCTCGTCACGGCCTACGACGCTGGCCGCCTCGAGACGCGGGCATTCATCATCGCTCGGCACTCACGGGCCAAGAAGCGCGCCGCCTGGAAGCACGACGACCTCGCGAGGCCCATCACGGCGGGCGGCACACGCCGCGCGCACCAACTCGTTCGCCTCTTCTCCTCGTTCGGGATCCGGTACATCGAGTCCTCGCCCGCCGCGCGCTGCCTCGCGACCGTGCAGCCCTACGCGGGGGCCATCGGGAAGAAGATCAAGACGCACGACGTCCTGACCGAGGGGGCTCACGCGAGCAACCCCAAAGATGCGGCGGACCTCCTGACGTCCATTCTGGCCAAGGGGGGCAATCGCCTCGTGTGCGTGCACCGACCCACCATGCCCACGCTGCTCACGATGCTCGAGGCCGCCACCCGCAAGTGGACCCGCGGCAAGGTTCCGCACAAGAACCCATACCTACCCGCGGGCGGCGTCCTCGTGGCCCACGTGGTCGACACGGAGTCAGGGCCGCGCATCGCGGCGATCGAGAGGCACCTGCTGGCCTAAGCGAGGTCGCCGGAATGGTGTTCGCCTGTCGCCCGCTACCGCCAGCGCGTGCCGACGCGTCGGGTGAAGAGATGACATCGGACCGGGAGCGCCAGTCGGCGCTTAGGCCGCTCGAGGCGGCTTGAGTTGGAGCCCGGGGCTACCGCGGTCCGACGTCTACTTCAGCGTAACTCGCGCTGGCCCGTCAGGCGATAGAACGTGAGAATCGTTACCTTTCGCTTGACCGGGCGTGTCGGAATGGTAGCGCCGGGCGGGGACCGGCGCGCCAGAGACTCAGTCCAGCCGCTCCTCGCGCCACATCGTGGCGCAGCGTTCCAGGTCCTCGCCCGTGCGAAGCAACTGGGCCGCCCGGAGCGTCGTCTTGTGGGCGCGGTCGTGAGCGTGGCCGTCGTCCGTCTCCGCCTCGAACGCCGCCCCCGTGGCCGTCACGCGGCAGAAGGCCCCCGCGCGGTCAAGCGCTACGGCCAGGTCTCCGGCAAAGACCCCGCTCAATACGTCATCCGCGAGCTTCTTGACCTCGGCGGGCCCAGGAGGGATCTCCACCCCCGCAATCGCGTGACGCACGCCCGCAGCGTGAACGCCATGGTCATAGGACCTTGCGACGGACTCCGCGTCGAACTTCACCCACTCACGGAGCATGTAGAGGCGCCACAGGGCGCCGGGGAGCGTGAGGGCCTCCGCCTTGGACCACATCATGGCGACGGTGTCGATGCCCTCCTCGTCGACGAGCGCGACGAGCCGGGCGACCAGGTCGGGCTCCCGGCTGGCGCGGGCCTGCTGCACGATCGCCGCGGCCGTCTCATGGGCGATAAGGGCGCGGTCGGCGGGGTCGATGTCCCCCTCGAGCTGGTCGGCCTCCTCCATGTCGAGCATCGCCGGCCTGCGGTGCTTCGCCTCGCGCGCCACCCGGGCTACTTCTTCTTCCGGGTGTTCTTCTTACCGGTATCTCTCTTGCCGCTGTCGCCGAGGACCTCGGGCGCAGCATCGGGGTCGTCGCCCTCGTTGAAGGCGAGACTGACGCTGTTGATGCAGAACCGCTCGCCCGTGGGCGTCCCATGCCCGTCGGGGAAGACGTGGCCCAGGTGGGAGTCGCACGCGGCGCAGCGGACCTCGGTGCGGGCCATCCCATACGAGCGGTCCTCGATGAGGGTGACGGCGTCCGGGTTGACGGACTCGTAGAAGCTGGGCCAACCGGAGCCCGACTCGTATTTAGTGCCCGACTTGAAGAGCTCGGCGCCGCACGCAGCGCACGCGTACGTTCCGGGCGCCTTGTTGCCCAGGAGTTCGCCGGTCCACGCGGGCTCGGTGCCGTGTTCCCGCAGCACGTGAAACTGCTCGTCCGTGAGCTGGGCGCGCCACTCGTCTTCGGTCTTGGCGAT
>CAZTJX010000183.1:0-1462 GCA_964613755.1 uncultured Demequinaceae bacterium
ACGTCCGGGATGACCTCGCGGAACGTCCCGGTGGAGAACTCCTCGATGCCCGATTGGGCGTCGCGGAGCCGGAGCATGGACTTGGGCGTGAAGACGACGAGCGGGCGACGCGGGCGGGAGAAGGCCTGGCGGCGCAAGAGGTGGAAGTACGAGGCTGGCGACGACGGCATGGCAACAATCATGTTCTCTTCCGCGCACATTTGCAGGTATCTCTCGACACGGGCCGACGAGTGGTCGGGCCCCTGCCCCTCGAAACCGTGCGGGAGGAGGAGCACCACGGACGAGCTCTGCGCCCATTTCTGCTCGGCGGACGAGATGAATTCGTCGAGGATGGTCTGCGCGCCATTGGCGAAATCGCCGAACTGGGCCTCCCACAACACGAGCGCGTCTGGCCGCTCGACGGAGTACCCATAGTCGAACCCTAGGGCCGCGTATTCGCTCAGCGGGGAGTCCACCACGTGGAACGATCCCTGGTCGCTCGTGAGGTACAGGAGCGGGGTCCACTCGGATCCGTTCTCGCGATCGTGGAAGACCGCGTGCCGGGACGCGAACGTGCCGCGCCGCGAGTCCTGCCCGGCGAGCCGAATGGGGACGCCCTCCTGCAGCAGGGTCCCGAAGGCGAGGATCTCGCCGAAGCCCCAGTCAATGCCCCCCTCGCGCGTCATCTCGTCGCGGGCCGCGAGGAGCTTCTCGAGCTTGGGGTGAACGGAGAAACCTTCCGGGGGACGCCGGTGAGCCCTGCCCACCCGCTCCAGGCGACCGGGCGAGGACGCCGTCGTCCACCCCACCATGACCCCGGCGTCGGACGTCTGCGACGCCGGCACCTCGAGGCCGCTGACCGTCTCGGCGTGGGCCTCAGGAACGAAGCGCTCGCGCGTCTCGACGAAGACGCGTTCCAACTGCTTGAGGTAGTCCTGGGAGACCTCCTCTGCCTCCTCCTCCGTGAGGTCCCCCCGTCGGATCAGGGACTCCGCGTAGATGTGGCGGACGGGACGCTTTCCCTCGATGAGGTCGTACATGCGCGGCTGGGTCATGGCGGGGTCGTCGCCCTCGTTGTGGCCCCGGCGTCGATAGCAGATCATGTCGAGAACGACGTCCCTGCCGAACTCCTGCCGGTACTCGAACGCCAGCCGGGCGGCGCGGACGCACGCCTCGGGGTCGTCGCCATTGACGTGGAGGATGGGGATCTGGAAGCCCTTGGCGACGTCCGTGCAGTACCGCGTCGAGCGGGACGCCTCCGGGCCCGTCGTGAAGCCCACCTGGTTGTTGACGACAACGTGGACGGTGCCGCCCGTGCGGTATCCGCGCAGCCCGGCGAGGTTGAGCGTCTCCATGACGACGCCCTGGCCCGCGAAGGCCGCGTCACCGTGGATGAGGATCGGGAGCACGGGCTTCTCACCCTCACTCACGTCCGCACCGAGGCGATCGACTGTCCCATCACCCCGCCCACCGCCACAGCGAA
>CAZTJX010000183.1:1472-4008 GCA_964613755.1 uncultured Demequinaceae bacterium
TGGCACGGACGATGCCCTCGAGCACGGGGTTCACGGCCTCGAGGTGCGAGGGATTAGCGGCGAGGTAGACCTTGACGCTCTCGCCCGCCTCGGTGGCAAAGACACCGTCGGTGCCGAGGTGGTACTTGACGTCGCCCGAGCCACCTCCCATCCGCTCGACGGGGTTGCCCTCGAACTCGCTGAAGATCTGCGAGTAGCTCTTGCCCGCGAGGTTGGCGAGCACGTTGAGGCGTCCGCGATGAGCCATCCCAATGCAGACCTCGTCGAGCCCCGCGACCGCGGCCTCGGACAGCACGGCGTCCAGGAGGGGGATGAGGGACTCGCCACCCTCGAGAGAGAACCGCTTCTGGCCGATGTACTTGGTCTGAAGGAAGGCCTCGAAGGCCTCCGCGGCGTTGAGGCGGCGCAGGATCCGCAGGTGCTCCTCGCGCGAGGGCTTGCGGTAGCCACCCTCGAGGCGGTCCTGCATCCACGCGCGCTGCGCACGGTCGGAGATGTGCATGTACTCGACGCCCATGGTGCGGCAGTAGGCGTCGCGGAGCTGGCCGAGCACCTCGCGCATGCGCTGGCGATCGCGCCCCGCGAAGCCTCCCGTCGCGTAGACCCGGTCCAGATCCCAGATCGTGAGGCCGTGCGTCTGGATGTCGAGATCGGGGTGCTTGCGGGGGCGTGAGGACAGGGGATCGACGTCCGCCATGAGGTGCCCGCGCGAGCGGTAGGAGTGGATCAGCTCCGCGATGCGGGCGGGCTTGCTCGCCTCGGCCTCAGGGGAGGTGGCGCCATCCTGGATCCAGCGCACGGGCTCGTACGGAACGCGGAGCGAGCGGAAGACGCGGTCGTAGAAGCCGTCCTGCCCAAGGAGTTTGGTGTGGACGAGCCCCAGGAACTCGCCGGATTGCGCCCCCTGGATCACCCGGTGGTCGTACGTCGAGGTGAGCGCCATGATCTTGGAGATTCCCAGCCGTGCGACCGTCTCCGACGAGGCACCCTGATACTCGGCCGGGTAGTCCATGGCACCGACCCCGATGATCGTGCCCTGTCCGGCCATGAGGCGCGGCACCGAATGCTCGGTGCCGATCGTCCCGGGGTTCGTGAGCGAGATCGTCGTGCCCTGGAAGTCCACGGCCTGCAGGGTGTTGTTCCTCGCCCGCCTGACCACGTCGTCGTACGCCGTCCAGAATTCCGCGAAATCCAGCTCCTCCGCCGCCTTGATATTGGGAACGAGGAGTTGGCGCGTGCCGTTGGGTCTGACGACGTCGATCGCGATCCCCAGGTTGACGTGGGGAGGGGTAACGAGGACGGGCTTATCGTCCGTGACCGCGTAGAAGGCGTTCATCGCCGGCACCTCGACGAGCGCCTCGATGAGGGCGTACGCGATGAGGTGGGTGAAGGAGATCTTTCCGCCGCGAGTGCGCTCCAAGTGGTTGTTCACCACGACCCGATTGTCCATGAGGAGCTTGACGGGGATGCCGCGCACGGAGGTCGCGGTGGGGACCGTAAGGCTCTTCTCCATGTTCGAGGCGACGAGCGCGGCCGATCCCGTGAGGCGAAGCGAGCCCTCGTGAACATCGGGATGCTCGCGATCGCCCTCGCCGAGGTCCTGGAGGTACGCCGCCGTGGGTGCCTGGGCCGTCGCGATGGGCTGGGTGGGGGCGGCGGCTGACTCGGCGATCGCCTGGTCCACGGGGACGGGCATCTCTGGGCGCGTGTCGGGCGTCGCCTCGGGCGCCACCTGCGGGGCGATGGGATCGGCGAGGGCGTTCGGCGGCGGCACATCGGGGCGGCGCCGAACGGGAGGCGTGGCCTCGGAGGCAGGGGATTCCGGGGAGTTCTCCTTGACGGGAGGCGTGGCCTCGGCCTCCGGGGCGGGAGGCGTCGCCTCGGCCTCCGGGGCGGGTGTGGGACTCTCGGTGCTCGTGCGCGCGCCCGTTAGTAGCGCCGCCACCGACGAGGGATCAATGCCTCGGGTGACGGAGGTTCGTTCGGGCTTGGGCGCGGGCGCCTCTGCGGACACTTGTGGGCTACTCGCCTTCCTGGCGCACGGAGTCGTGACGGGGGTGTTCTTCCCCTTTATCCTAAGCCAGGCGGGACCTTGGTCGGGGGAGCCGCCATGCGACCCGCGCTATTCGTCGTCGCGGCTCGGCGGCCCTATGCTTGCCACAGAATGTACCGATATCGGTGGCGCCCGTGACGTCCGCGTGGATCCTCGTGGGACTAGGTGCCGTGCTCACGCTGGGGACGGCAGTATTCGTCGCGGCCGAGTTCTCACTCGTTGCCATCGATCCGTCGCGTGTGGACGAGGGCACGCGCCACGGGAGACGGGTCGCGAAGGCGCTCCGGAGGCTCTCGACGCACCTGTCCGGGGCCCAGGTGGGCATCACCGTCACCACGATCCTTCTGGGCTATACCGCGCAGCCCGCCGTGACCCGGCTCCTCCGTGTGCCCCTTGAGGACTCGTCGCTCTCGCGGGCCGCGGTCGGGACCCTCGCCGGAGTGGCGTCGCTCGTCCTCATCAATGTGTTCTCCATGATTTTCG
>CAZTJX010000184.1:0-3988 GCA_964613755.1 uncultured Demequinaceae bacterium
GTCGAGGACAAGTTCTCCGCTCATGCGAGGGCCTCCGCTCGTGCCACCATGGTCGCGTGCACATCTACCGCCCGCGCTCCGCGCGCATCACCGCAGTCGCCATGGTTGCCATCGCCACGGCCATTGCCGCGGCGCGAATCGCGGGCGACGGCGTCCGCGACGCGGCGCCCGCCATTGGACTGGCGGCGCTGCTCGCCGTCGCCGGGATTCTCGCCTACTGGCGCCCGGCGATCGGCGTCGGCTCCGAGGAGGTCGAGATCCGCAACGTCTTCCGCCGCGTGGCGATCCCCTTCGACCACCTCGTCCACGTTGATACCAAATGGGCGCTCGAGTTGTACCTCGATGACGGCGGCAAGATCACGGCCTTCGCAGCACCGGCCCCCAGCGCCTTCGCGGCGCGCACCATGCGCGCGGAGGACGCGCGCGGCCTCCCGCGAGACACCTACGTCGCGGGCACCGTACGCCCAGGAGACCGCCGCGGTACACCGTCGGGCGATGCCGCGGCACTCGTGCGAGCGGCGCTCGCTACGCACCGAACTCGCGAAATGGACACCGCCACCTGTGACCCCGTCGTCACGTCGACGGACATGTTCGCCGTGCTCGCTCTTGCCTCCAGCTTCGTAGCGGCCGTAGCGGGATTCCTCGTCTAGTCTCCTCACGCGTCCTCACCATCCATGTCTCGGCCATGAGTCTCGCGGGTGATTCGCTCCCGCTCGATCGCGGCACGCGAATCGGCGGTGTCTGCCTTGAGGAGATCCTTCGTCTTGGGAATCCGGCGCTGGCGGGGGTCAAAGGCGTCGCGTAGACCGTCACCTATGAGGTTGATCGACAGCGCGAACGTAATGATGAACGCACCCGGCCACCAGAAGAGCCACGGTCGCGTCGCGAAAGCCGAGTTGTACTCGTTGATGAGATTGCCGAGCGACACGTCTGGGCTGTGGACACCGAATCCCAGGTAGGAAATCGAGGCCTCAAGGATGGTCGCGATCGCCATCAGCAGGGTGGCGTTGACGATGATGACGCCCATCGCATTCGGCAAGATGTGCTTGAACATAATCGAGAAGTCGGACGCTCCGGCGACGCGTGCGGCGTCGACGAACTCCCGCTCGCGCAGGCTCAGGAACTCCGCGCGCACGAGGCGCGCGAGCGCTGGCCATAGGAAGAGCCCGAGCACGATCGCGAGGAGGAGCGCACCCCCGTCCGAGACCGACCGACCAATCACCGCCGCGACGACAAGCACCGGGATCGCAATGAACACCTCGGTGGTGCGCATGAGGAGGTTGTCGAGGCGACCTCGGAAGTAGCCAGAGAAGGCTCCGACGACGACGCCGATCGACGTGGCGATCAGCCCCATGACGAGCATGACCATGAGCGACTGCTGTGCCCCGCGCATCACGCGCGCGAAGATATCTCGGCCAATCTCATCCTGTCCGAAGGGGTGATCGCCGATGATGAGTTTCCACCCCTCAAAGTGCATCGTCGGCCGTCCCATCGCGACGGCGATATCGCTCGTCTCGTTATAGCTCCACTTCCACCATCCGGGGATGGGACCCACGCCGATCGACGAGAAGACGAGAAGGATGGTCGTCGCCAGGACCAACGCGGCGACCATGGCGATGCGGTGGTGCGTGAATCGCTTCCAGACGATCCGCGAGATCGACAGACCCTCCGTGTGATCTGCAGAGGTGCCGAGCATCTCCGTCGGAGAGAGTGTCATGCGTCCACCCGAATCCTAGGATCGAGGACGGCATACAGGACGTCGGCGATGATGTTCCCGATTAGCAGCAGGACGGCCGTCACGAGGAAGTAGGCCATAAGGACATTCACGGAAACGTGTCTCAGTGCCTCGATAAACAGACGCCCCATTCCGTTCCACCCGAAGACCGTCTCGGTGATGACCGCGCCCCCGAAGAGGGCAGCGAGATCGAGCGGGATGATGGTCGCGAGAGGAATGAGCGCATTGCGGAACGCGTGCCTGGTGATAACAGCCCGCTCCGGCAGGCCCTTGGCCCGGGCCGTTCGAATGTAGTCCAGATTCATCACCTCGAGGAGGCTCGCCCTGGCGTAGCGCGTATAGCTCGCGAGCGAGATGAGGATGAGTGCCGTAACGGGGAGCACCATGTGGGTGTAGGTGTCGACTGTGCCGACCCAGAAACCACTACTCGCGAGTTGCGGCGTCACGGATCCGACGGTCGCGATAGGGCGACCGTTGATGGCACCCGTGTTGGTGTAGCGCTCCCACCAGCTCATCGCGAAGTCTAGGAAGATCAACAGGTACACGAGGCCGCCCGAGAGCGCCGATACGCGCGCGCTGATCCGCCAGTCCGGCCCGCCGAAGAGACGGCCGACGACGAGGCCGAGAACGACGAACCCCACCCCCGTGCCGATCACGGCCGCGCCTGCCGAGAATCGGAAGGCCTGCTGCATGGGAAACCAAGCAACGGTCGCCACGGCCGCAGTCGTCAGCGCGGCATAGAGAGCTCGCTTGTTCGAAAGTCCGGTCGCAAGGAAGGTCATGAGGAGGGCAATACCCGCGCCCAGGACGCCAATGACCACGGGGCCGAGACGAGGATCGAGGAACCAACCGGACCTGTCGAGGAAGAACAGGAGAGCCGCCGATCCCCCACCCACGATCCCGCCCGCGCTCAGGCGTCTGCGGAATACTCCGCCCACGGCGCTTCCCGCGACGACGCCGAGCGCGCTGCCGACAAGCACGAGCGCGAGGATGGGAAAGTGCGGATCCGCCAGAAAGTCGTTGAAGCCAATGGCTCCCCACTGTTTAAGTAGGACCGCGACCCAGAAGGACGGAAGGGAAAACATGAAGAACGCCGCGAGGGTGACGCCGTAATCGAACCCCGAGTATTGCCGTAAGGCGCTGATCACCCCGATCGAGACGCCGATGACGATCGCGAGGACAAGAGCGATCAGGACCAACTTGATGGTCGAAGCCATCGCGTGGGGGATCATCGAGCTGACCGGTTGGCCGCTCACCCAGTCCTCACCAAGATCGCACTTGCCGACGAAGCACTGCGAGACGCCGCCGGCCCAGTAGAAGTAGCGGACGGGCACAGCAACGTCGAGGTCGAGTTGTTCGGTCCGCGCCTCGATCAACTGCTCGCGATTGCGCTGACTCGAGGTACGCAGGTCCTCCAGTGGATCACCCGCATTGCCGGCGAGGATGTAGAAGAGGTACGACGCGGCGATCAGCACACCCAGGATCGTCACCAGGCGGCGCAAGATGAAGGGGATCATGCCTCACGATTCCATGACCGGGGCGGAGGGGGGCGCCGGATCTCTCCGACACCCCCCAACCACCGATGTAGTAGGTAAGCCTACAAGCGCCTACGCCGTGGCCTAGGCGACAGGGACCTCCCACTCCCAGAAGTTCCAGAAGAAGTTCGGGGACAAGGGCGACGACGACACGTTGCTTACGTCGCTGTCGTACGCCAATACCTCCGGGAACTGGAACACGGTCACGCCGTAGGCGTCATCCCACAGCAGCTTGTCGATCTGAGCAAGCAAGGACTTCTGCTTGGCCGGGTCGAACTCCACCTTGAGCTGGTCGAAGAGAGCGTCAATGGCCGGGTTGTCGTAGCCGGTGAAGTTGTTCCCTCCGTCCGAACGGAAGGTGGGCTCCGAGGCCGTCACGGCCGTCGACGTGGACTGCCAACCGAACAGCGACGCGTCGTACGTGCCGCTTCCGAGGAGACCGCCCCAACCTGGGTCAGAGCAGTCGACCAGGTTGAATCCGGCCGGTGCAACCTGCTCAGCGTAGAGCTGGTACTCGTTCGCGCGACGGGTGTTCGTCGACGAGAACAGCATGCAGACATCGATCGGATCGGTGATGTCTACCGACTCGAGCAGTGCCTTGGCCGCAGCCGCTTCGCCCTGCCCGTAGACCTCGGAACCATTTCCGGCGACAGACTCGTCGTAACCGGGGGCGCCAGGAAGGAAGACCTGACTCTGATCCCACTCTGCGTTCGGCTGC
>CAZTJX010000185.1:0-3984 GCA_964613755.1 uncultured Demequinaceae bacterium
ATGGCGCCGAAGTCCGTGGCGTACGCGGGGCATTTCGACACCGGCGTCGTCCCGAACCATTCCGCCGCCGCGACGGTTGCCCTAGCCAGTGCCGCCTCCGCGTCGGCGACGATCGCCTCGGGGCTCGTATAGACGAGCGCCTTATCGTCCCTCAGTCGTGCGTAGATATCCGCGACGTCCGTAAGCCCGAAGAGGGGACCAGCCACGGTGCGGTATTCCTCTTCGAGTTCCTCGATCTTATCCAGGCCGATCCGGTGGACCTCGCCCGCAGTGTGATCGGTGAGGAGGTTGGCCCACATTGCGTCGCGGTAAACGTCGAGCCCGCCCGGCAGCTGGCACAGGCCAGGCTTCTCGTCGGGGCGGCCTCGTGACGCGAGATCGCGCAGTGCAGAGCCATACGCGGCGAGTCCCTCGCGCACGGTCGTCGCGACGATCTGGTCGCGGGCCTCTCGCCACGCGGCACCAGCCTCGCCGCCGATCGTGGTGGGCGCCTCCTGGCAGCACAGGCGCTCGTCGGGGCCAGCCGGGGTTGCGAGGTAGGCGTCGATCGAGTCTGCGGTCGCGCCCAGGTGGCGCGCGAGGGCGACGCGTCCCTCGTCGGCCGCGGCGCGCGCGGCGTCCACGAGGGTGGCGAGCGCCGCGGGCAAGGTGCGCAGTTTCTCGAGGTACTGCTCACCGTGCTCCGCGGTCGCGAGTGGGTAGGAGCCGATGAAGGATAGGCACATCTCGAAGAGTCCCATCTTCGGAGAGACCTGGAAGAGCTCGGCCTTCCACGTCAAGCCGATCGCCGCCGACCGGGCGCACGTCGCAATGGAGTCGCGAAGCGCAATGTCGTGCGGCTCGTCACCGATATCGAGGGCTTCGGCAGCCTCGGCGAACCCGAGGTACCGCGCCTTGCGGCCGTCGACAGCGACGGGGGAGAAGTCGTCCCACTCCGCGAGGTGCTCGAGCTTGCCGTTCCACATCAAGCTCAGGGGGCTGTCGCCAGTGGCGAAGGCGTAGTAGTCGTCCGCCAGGCTCGTTAGTGCATCCATTTCCCGACTCTAGTCATTTGCCCGATACACTGGCCCCAGCAGCGTCGACCCGGCCATCACCGGCGAGCTTCCGGAAGAACGGCCCCGCCCCACGTGTGTCGGCGAGGCTCACTAGAACCGGACGGGCAGCCCGTCACAGCGTCTCGAGCGGCCGAGCCCTTCATGGGCGAGGCAAGCGGGGTGGTACCGCGTCGCTCGCCCTCCCGGGCGAAGGCGTCCCCGCACTGGCACGGAACGAGACGCACGGAGACCGCCCCCATGACCGAAGCATCGGCCAAGTACCCGCTCCATCGCAGTCACGACGGCGCCGACGGCGACGTCGTCGCGTCCCCGAGCTTCCCCGCCATCGAGCGGGACGTGCTCGCGTACTGGGCGAAGGACGGGACGTTCCAGGCGTCCATCGACAACCGGGCGGATGCGGAGGAATTCGTCTTCTATGACGGCCCGCCCTTCGCCAATGGCCTCCCGCACTACGGGCACCTGCTCACCGGGTATGCCAAGGACGTGGTGCCGCGCTTCGAGACGATGCGCGGAAAGCTCGTGGAGCGGCGGTTCGGCTGGGACACCCACGGGTTGCCCGCGGAGCTTGAGGCGGAGCGCGTGCTCGGCATCACGGACAAGGCCCAGATCGACGAGATGGGGATCGCGGCATTCAATAAACAGTGCCGCGAGTCCGTGCTGAAGTACACCGACGAGTGGGAAACGTACGTCACGCGCCAGGCGCGCTGGGTGGACTTCGAGAACGACTACAAGACGCTCGACGTCGGCTACATGGAGTCCGTGATCTGGGGCTTCAAGCAGCTGTTCGACAAGGGCCTCGCGTACGAGGGCTACCGCGTTCTGCCCTATTGCTGGCGCGACGAGACGCCGCTTTCGAACCACGAGCTCCGCATGGATGACGACGTCTACCAGTCGCGCCAGGACCCCGCGGTGACGGTGGCGCTGCGGCTGGACGACGCTTCGGTCGCCGCGTCGACGACGTTGAATGACGCACAGAAAGAGGCGCTCACGGGTGCGTCGCTGTTGATCTGGACGACGACACCGTGGACGCTGCCGTCCAACCTCGCCGTCGCGATGGGGCCGGAGATCTCGTATGCGGTCGTCGAACCCGGGCCCACGTCCGCCCTGACAGGGCAGCGGTTGGTTATCGCCGAGGGACGCGTCGATGCCTACGCGCGTGAGTTTGGCGAGGACTTCGAGGTGGTGGCCACCGCCCCTGGCTCGCACTTCGAGGGTTTCCGGTACGCGCCGCTCTTCCCGTTCTTCGCCGACCACGCCGACGCGTTCCGCATCCTCGGCGCCGACTTCGTCACGACCGAGGACGGCACCGGGATCGTCCACCTCGCGCCCGCGTTCGGCGAGGACGACGCCGTCGCGTGCCAGGAGGCGGGCATCGAGCCCGTCATTCCGATCGACACCAAGGGCCGCTTCACCGCGGAGGTGCCGCCCTACGAGGGTGTTCAGGTCTTCGACACAAACAAGCCCATCATCGACGCGCTCAAGGAGGCCGGCGTCGTGCTGCGGCACGAGACCTACGACCACAGCTACCCGCACTGCTGGCGTTGCCGCAACCCCCTGATCTACCGCGCGATTGGCTCGTGGTTCGTGCGTGTGACGGACTTCCGCGACCGCATGGTGGAGCTCAACGAGCAGATCACATGGGTTCCCGAGCACATCAAGGAGGGGCAGTTCGGCAAGTGGCTCGCGGGTGCCCGCGACTGGTCCATCAGCCGCAACCGGTACTTCGGCACGCCCATCCCGGTGTGGGTGAGCGACGACCCGGCCTTCCCGCGCACGGACGTGTACGGCTCGCTCGCGGAGCTCGAGGCGGACTTCGGGCGCCTTCCGACCAACGAGGCCGGCGAACCCGACCTGCAC
This sequence comes from uncultured Demequinaceae bacterium, assembly GCA_964613755.1. Taxonomy (GTDB): domain Bacteria; phylum Actinomycetota; class Actinomycetes; order Actinomycetales; family Demequinaceae; genus JAFGBM01. Next base: position 2,913 of record CAZTJX010000185.1, read on the forward strand.
CGGCCGTACATCGACGACCTCACGCGACCCAACCCCGACGACCCATCGGGGAAGGCCACCATGCGGCGCATCCCCGACGTCCTCGACGTGTGGTTCGACTCCGGCTCCATGCCGTTCGCTCAGGTGCACTACCCGTTCGAGAACCAGCAGTGGTTCGACTCCCACTATCCTGGCGACTTCATCGTCGAGTACATCGGGCAGACGCGCGGGTGGTTCTACACGCTCCACGTGCTCGCGACCGCGATCTTCGACAAGCCGAGCTTCCGCACGTGCGTGAGTCACGGCATCGTCCTCGGGAGCGATGGCCGCAAGATGTCGAAGTCGCTGCGCAACTACCCGGACGTCAACGAGGTCTTCGACCGCGACGGCTCGGACGCGATGCGCTGGTTCCTCATGTCCTCGCCGATCCTGCGCGGCGGCAACCTCGTCGTCACCGAGGAGGGAATTCGCGAGGCCGTGCGCGAGGTCATGCTCCCGCTGTGGTCCACGTACTACTTCTTCACCTTGTACGCGGGCGCGGCCGACGGTGGGGTCGGGGTGCTTGGACGTCGCGTGCCCGGGGATCAGGTCGGGTCGCTACCCGAGATGGACCGGTACGTGCTCGCCAAGACGGCCGAGCTGACGCGGACCGTCACCGACGCCATGGAGGTGTTCGACGTCCCCGGCGCGTCCGACGCCCTCCAGGAGTTCATGGACCTCCTCACAAACTGGTACGTGCGCACGCAGCGCGACCGGTTCTGGCAGGAGGACAGGGCCGCCTTCGACACCCTCTTCACGGTGTTGGAGACGGTGTGCCGGTTGGCCGCGCCGCTCCTTCCCCTCACGACCGAGGAGGTCTGGCGCGGGCTCACCGGGGGGCGCTCGGTGCACCTGACCGACTACCCGACGGCCCCGACCGGCTGGGACGCGCCCGAGCTTGCCCCGACGATGGACACGGTGCGCGAGGTGGTCTCGGCCGCGCACGCGCTGCGCAAGCGGGCACAGATCCGCGTGCGCCAGCCGCTCCAGGCGCTCGAGGTCGCGGTGCCGGGCGGCACGGCCCTCAAGCCGTACGTCGGGATCATCTCGGCGG
>CAZTJX010000186.1:0-3934 GCA_964613755.1 uncultured Demequinaceae bacterium
CATGCGCGGGCGCACGCTCAATGACGCGTTCGTCATCCTCGACGAGGCGCAGAACACGACGCGCGAGCAGATGAAGATGTTTCTCACGCGCCTGGGCTTCGGCTCGACGATGGTCGTGACGGGAGACGTGACACAGACGGACATTCCGGCTGGCACGGACTCGGGACTGATCATCGCGAGGGAGATCCTCGGCGGCATCGACGACATCGCAGTGTGCATGCTCGGGGCGGAAGACGTGGTGCGTCACCGGCTCGTCGGCGACATCGTGACGGCCTACGCGAAGGACGACGCGCACCGCTCGTCGGCGCGCCCCTCATCCACGTCCCCCTCGAAGGCGCGTCCCACGAAGGCGCGCTCCACGACAACGTCGAAGAAGGGCAAGCCGTGATCGAGGTCAACAACGAGTCGGATGCCGTGATCGAGGAGATCGAATTCGCGGAGCTTGGGGCCTTCGTGCTCTCCGAGATGAGGATCGCGGACGGCTCCGAACTCTCCATCCTCTTCGTGGGCGAGCGTGCCATGGAGGACCTCCACGTGAAGTGGATGAACGAGCCCGGCCCCACGGACGTCCTGTCCTTCCCCATGGACGAGCTCCGGCCGGGGACGGAAGACAGGCCGACGCCGGCGGGCCTGCTCGGGGACGTCGTCATCTGCCCCGCCGTGGCGGAGGCCCAGGCGCGCGCCGCCGGACACAGCGCGGAGGAGGAGATGCTGCTCCTCGCGACACACGGAATCCTTCACCTGCTCGGCTACGACCACGCCGCGCCCGACGAGGAGAAGGAGATGTTCGAACTTCAGCGCACCCTGCTCCTGACGTTCCTCGCGCAGCGGTGACACGGACCTCGCGCGCCGCGCGGCTACGCTCGTAGATCATGGCGGATACCGGAATCAGTTGGCTTGTCGGCGTCTGGGCTGCGGGGACGCTCGCCTCCGCGTGCCTCCAGGCCCTCATCGCGGCGTTCGAGCAACTGCCCTCCGCCGAGGAGCGACGGCTCGCCTCGGGGCGCAGGCCGGACGGTCGTAGCACGATCGTCGCGTGGCTATCCCGCGACCCCGAGCACACCTCGAACTCGGCCTCGGTCGCCTACGCCATGACCGAGCCCGTCGCGCTCGTGGCCCTCGCATTCATCGCGTGGGGACTGACCGATCGGCTCGAGCTATCGTGGTGGATCGGTGCGCTCGCGGCATCGGTTGCGGGTGCGTTCTCCGCGCTCGTCATCATTCGCGCCCTCCCGCGCCAAATTGCGCGCGCCCACCCTCTGTTCACCGTGCGCATCATCGGGCCGCTCTCGTCGCCACTGCTCGTCGCTTCTGGCCCCGTCCGCGCCCTCGTTCCCGCACTGAGGCGACGTCCGTTGGCGGAGGCATCCGATGTCGTCGAGCAGGCCGAGGACGCCCTCGACGCCGACGAGGTCGAGCTCGTCCGTTCCGTCGTCGGGCTCGGAGACCGGCTCGTGCGCGAGGTGATGGTGCCGAGGACCGACATGATCACCATCGCGACGGGGGAGAGCGCGAGCCACGCCATGCGGCTCTTCCTGCGATCGGGGCGCTCACGGCTGCCGATCGTTGGCTCCGGGGTGGATGACCTCCAGGGCGTGCTCTACCTCAAGGATTTGCTCGCGGCGGTCTGGGAGGACGAGGCGGAACTCGCGCGCCCCATCGACGACTTCGCCCGCCCCGCCGTGTACGTTCCCGAGTCCCTCCCCGTGGACGACCTACTTCGGCAGATGCAGCGCGAGGCCACCCACATGACGATCGTCGTCGACGAGTTCGGCGGGGTCGCGGGCCTCGTCACCATCGAGGACGCGCTCGAGGAGATCGTCGGCGAGATGCAGGACGAGCACGACGCCGTGGAGCCGGAACCGGTCGCCCTCGCGGGGGGCGGGTACCGGGTTCCGGCGAGGATGGAGCTTGAGGAGTTCGGCGATTTTTTCGGCGTCGAGATCGACGACGAGGATGTCGAGACGGTGGCGGGTCTTCTCGCGAAGAGCCTGGGACGGGTGCCAATTGCGGGGGCGCGTGCGACCGCGCACGGGCTCGTGCTCGAGGCAGCGGGAACGCAGGGGCGACGGAAGCGTCTAGCGTGGGTCAACGTGACTCGAGAAGCGAAGGCCGGCACCGGTGATTGACGTCCCCGAAGGGTTCCGAAGCGGGTTTGCGTGCTTCGTCGGCCGGCCGAATGCTGGAAAGTCGACGCTGACCAACGCGCTCGTCGGAACCAAGGTCGCGATCACGGCGGACCAGCCTCAGACGACGCGCCGCGCGATTCGGGGCATCGTGCACCGACCGGAGGCCCAACTCGTCATCGTTGACACCCCCGGTCTTCACCGGCCCAGGACGCTCCTCGGGGAGCGTCTCAACGATGTGGTGCGCGAGACGCTCTCGGATGTGGACGTCATCGGCTTCTGCCTCCCCGCGAACGAGAAGACGGGCCCGGGCGACCAATGGATCGCGCGCGAACTTGCGGAGCTTCGGGCGCCCGTGATCGCCATCGTCACCAAGACGGACCTCATCCCGCACGCCACCCTACCCATGCGCCTGACCGCCGTCTCCGAGTTGGGGGATTGGGCGGAGATCATCCCCGTATCGGCGGTGAGGGGCGACCAGGTGGATCTGCTCGCCGACCTCATCGTGGCACGGCTCCCCGAGGGGCCGCCCATGTATCCCGAGGGGGACCTGACGGACGAGCCGCAGGCGATCATGATCGCCGAATTGGTACGCGAGGCGGCCCTGGAGGGAGTTCGCGACGAGCTTCCTCACTCGCTCGCGGTGATGGTCGATGAGATCACGCAGCGTGAGCCGGTCAACGGAGCTCAGCCGGTCGCGGACGTCTCCGTCGCGATCTACGTGGAGCGCGATTCTCAGAAGGGCATCGTCATCGGCCACAAGGGCTCGCGGCTCAAAGATGTGGGGACGCGCGCCCGCCAGGGCATCGAGGCCCTGATGGGACAACGCGTCTACCTGGACATCCGGGTGAAGATCGCCAAGGACTGGCAGCGCGACCCCAAGCAGTTGGGCCGCCTAGGTTTCTAGGGGCCGGCGTTCTAGCGTCGGGCCCAGCGATGGGGGCTAGCGCGCCCCGTATCCCCGACCAGCCTTGGCCGATGAGCGACCGCCGCCGGAACTGCGCGAGAAGTCTGCGGCGCTGCGCCGGGGCGCACCGCCTTGGCCCGCTCCGCCGCCCGAAGCCGCACTCGGAGTGGAAGTGGAGTAGGACGTCGTCCGCCCTCTTGACCCGCCACGGGTGCCACCCGACCGGGGTCCTCCTGACTTCGGCGCCCGGTGCTGTCCACGGGAGGCGTTATTGGAGGGGGAGCGGCGCGAGTTGCCTCCGCGCTGAGCCTCCTCGGCGCGCGCCACGTACGGCACGTGCAGGGCGCGCTCACCCACGAGGGCGCTCACCTCGGGCGAACCCGCGTGGACGCGCTGGGGGCGCGCCGCAATGGAGGCCTTGCGCATCATCTGCGTGGCATCGCGGCGCTGTTCGGGTAGGACGAGCGTCACGACGTCGCCGGAGTTGCCCGCGCGGGCCGTGCGGCCGGAGCGGTGCAGGTACGACTTGTGCTCGACGGGCGGGTCGACGTGCACGACGAGCTGGACGTCATCCACGTGCACGCCGCGCGCCGCGACGTCCGTCGCGACGAGCACGCGCACCGTCCCCGCGCCGAAGGCAGCGAGGTTGCGGTCGCGAGCGCCCTGCGAGAGGTTGCCGTGGAGGTCGACGGCGGGGATCCCCGCCTGGCTCAGTTGCTTGGCGAGTCTCTTCGCGTGGTGCTTGGTGCGCATGAAGAGGATGCGGCGGCCCTGGCCGGAAGCGAGGGCGTTGATCATCTCGCGTTTGGCCTCCGCGCCGTCTAGGTGGAAGACGTGGTGCGTCATCTCGGAGACGTGCGAGTTCTCCTCATCGACGGAGTGCGTCAGTGGGTCGCTCAGG
>CAZTJX010000187.1:0-3845 GCA_964613755.1 uncultured Demequinaceae bacterium
TGTCGCCGAGCGCGAGCCCGGCACCCGTGCCGTCGCCATCGCCGTCGTCGTCTCCCGTGGCCACTCCGACTCCCACGCCAGCCGTGACGACCAATGCCAGTTGCCACGAGCTCGCCTTCTACCTCGACCCCATCCTGGCATCGGGCTTCACCTGCGAGACCGTTCCCGCCGAGACTGGTCCGATTGCCCCGCACCCCGAGCACACGCGAGTGACGCTCACGGGCTACGCGGTGTCGGGGAGTTTCCTCAGCCCGCGAATCTTCGTCCTGCCCGTCGCGGATTACGCCGCGCTGGAGCCTGCTCGGGTACCCGGCTTCGTCGCGGATCTTCAAGCGTTCACTGCGAGCGACGCGTCAGCCGTTTTCACCTCGTCCTCCGGCGAAGTGCTCCTGCCCTTCCTGCCCGAGGAGGGAGCGATGCAGATGTTCTTCTCTCAGTACGGGGTACGGGCCTTCGAGGACGGGCTTGGTCATCGCTACATCACGGAGCTGGGACAGTCCGCAGACCCCATCAGCAACGATCAACTGATCTACACCTTCCAGGGCCTCACTTCGGACGGTCAGTACTGGGTCTCGGCGATCCTGCCGATCGCCAACACCTTGCTTCCGGCGAGCGCGAATGATCCACCTGCGGGCCAAACGTGGGATCAGTTCTTCGCCGCCTATGAGACCTACATGGAGGACACGGCTCACGCGCTCGATACTCAGCCTCCCGGGACATTCGATCCCCTCGTCGCGACGCTCGACGCGCTGGTCGCGAGCATCACGATCTCGCCCTGAGGCGCCGAATCCCGACGGCGTCCCCTCCGCGGGATAGGTTTGCTCGTGTGAGCGAATCTCGGCAGGGCAGCCTCCTCCTCATCGACGGCTTCTCCATGGCATTCCGCGCGTTCTACGCGCTCCCGGTGGACAACTTCCAGACCTCGACGGGCGAGCCCGTAAACGCCGTCTACGGATTTGCGTCGATGATCGCCTCACTCGTCGCCGACCACCAGCCCACGCACATGGTCGTCGCCTTCGACCTTCCCGGCGGAACGTTCCGGACCGAGCGGTACCCCGCGTACAAGGGAACGAGGGGCGAGACACCCCCGGAGTTCATTCCGCAGGTTCCCCTGCTCCGCGACGTCCTCGCGGCGCTCCGGATCCCCGTGGTCGACAAGCCGAATTTCGAGGCCGACGACATCCTCGCGACCTATGCCAAGCAGGGCGCCGAGCAGGGATTCGAGGTGTTCGTCGTTTCCGGGGATCGCGACACGCTCCAGCTGGTGAACGACCACGTCACCGTCCTCTACCCGCGCAAGGGTGTCTCCGACCTCGTCGTCATGACGCCAGAGGCGGTCCGGGAGAAGTACGGCGTCACGCCCGAGCACTACCCGGATCTGGCCGCACTCGTCGGGGAGACGAGCGACAACCTTCCCGGCGTGCCAGGAGTCGGACCCAAGACAGCCGCGAAGTGGGTGGAGGCGTACGGCGGCCTTGAGGAGATCCTCGCCGCGGCCGACGACATCGGGGGCAAGGTGGGGGAGAGCCTTCGGGCACACCTTAACCAGGTGGTCCTCAACCGCGAGATCAATCACCTCGTCACCGATGTTGACCTCCCCTTGACCATCGACGACCTGGTCAGGGTGGGCGGAGACGCCGCCGAGATTCACGCGATATGCGACGCACTCCAGTTCAGGGGCCTCAGGCCCCGTTTGCTCGCCATAGCGGGAGACGACCCCTCCGCATCCGGCACCTCGCCGAATACGGACGCTCCCCACATCGTGCTTGAGGGCGCGGTCGAGGCCGTTGCCGCGCTCAGCGGGCCGGTGGCCGTCGCGATTATCGGGGGGAAGGATCCGCGCGCGCTTGGCGTCGCGGCGGATGGCGGTGAGGCGTGGGGAATTGACCTCACGGTACTCAGCCCCGAGCAGGACGAGGCCATCGGCGACTGGCTCGCCAACGCGGCGATTCCGAAGGTGCTTCATGGCGCGAAGACGGCATGGCACGACCTCGCGGCGCGCGGGTACGTGCTGGAGGGGATCGCGGGTGACACGGAGATCGCCGCCTACCTCGTCCAGCCCGATCAGCGAGGATTCGACCTCGAGGACGTAACCCAGCGATACCTCGGCGCGACCGCAGCGATTCCCGCGGGCGACGAACTGGATCTGGGGCTGGGGACGTCCGAGGCGGAACTCGCGGGTACCCGCGCCTGGCTGATCTCGCGCCTGGGGAAGGATCTCGACATCGAACTGGAAACCCGCCAGATGGCGGAACTGTACCGCGACCTCGAGTTACCTCTCATCGGGGTGCTCGCGACCATGGAAGCCGCGGGAATCGCGGTCGATGGCGCGCACCTCCGAATGCTCTCGCAAGAGTGTGGGAAGCGCGCGGACGACGCCCAACGCGAAGCGTGGGCGGCGATCGACGGATTCGAGGTGAACCTCGGCTCACCCAAGCAACTCCAGGAGGTCCTCTTCGAACGCCTCGGGATGCCCAAGACCAAGAGAATCAAGACGGGCTACACCACGGACGCCGCCTCCCTCGCGGAGCTCTACGAGAAACGCCCCCACCCGTTCCTCGAGGCCCTCCTCGCCTACCGGGCAGCTGCGAAACTCGGTCAGATCATCGAGACGCTCGCCTCGGCGATCAGCGCGGACGGTCGCATTCACACGACCTTCTCCCAAGTGGTCGCCTCGACGGGGCGCCTGAGCTCACTCGATCCCAACCTGCAGAACATCCCCATACGCACGGACGACGGGCATCGCATTCGCGAGGCGTTCACGGTGGGGGAGGGCTACGAGACCCTCCTGACGGCGGACTACAGCCAGATCGAGATGCGCATCATGGCGCACCTCTCGGGCGACGAGCAACTGATTGAGGCGTTCCGCTCTGGCGAGGACCTGCACCGGTTCGTCGGGGCCAGGGTATTCGGTGTCCAGCCGGAGAACGTCACCCCGGAGATGCGCTCCAAGGTCAAGGCCATGTCTTATGGCCTCGCATATGGGCTCTCGTCCTTCGGCCTTGCGCGTCAACTGGGAACCTCGACAGGGGAGGCCCAGGCGCTCATGGACGACTACTACGCGCGATTCGGCGAGGTGCGGGACTACCTCGCCTCGGTCGTCCGCGAGGCCCGCGTGACCGGCTACACGGAGACGATCTTCGGCCGCCGCCGGTACCTGCCCGACCTCAACTCGCCCGATCGTCAGCGCCGAGACATGGCGGAGAGGATGGCGCTCAACGCCCCGATCCAGGGAAGCGCGGCTGACCTGATCAAGCGGGCGATGATTGGCGTGGCGGGGAGGCTCAAGCGGGAGGGTCTCGGTTCGCGCCAGATCCTTCAAGTTCATGATGAATTGCTGATCGAGGTGGTCACGGGCGAACGCGAGTCGGTAGAGGCCATTTTGCGAGAGGAGATGGCGGGGGCGGCCCAGCTGACCGTTCCCCTCGACGTGCACGTTGGGGTGGGTGAGAACTGGCGGGTCGCGGGACATTAGTCGCCGAATCGACGTACCCACAGCACTAGGCTGAGTCCATGCGAATCGGAATCCTTACCGGCGGCGGCGACTGCCCCGGCCTCAACGCGGCCATCAGGGCCGTCGTCAAGCGCGGCTCTTCCGAGCACGGCCACTCGATTGTCGGCTTCCGCAATGGATGGCGCGGGTTCCTCGACGGCGACTCAACCCCGCTCGATCGGAACGACGTGCGGGGAACCCTCGTCCAGGGCGGCACCATGCTCGGAACGGCTCGCTGCCACCCGAACAAGGAACCCGGAGGCCTCGACCGCGTACGTGAGGTTGTCGAGGAGGAGAGACTCGACGCGATCATCTGCATCGGCGGCGACGGAACCCTCAAGGCGGCCTCGAA
>CAZTJX010000188.1:0-3827 GCA_964613755.1 uncultured Demequinaceae bacterium
GATCCACAAACAGCTTGGTGTCGATCTTGAGGTTGACGTCGAACCAGTCGTCATCGTCGCCATAGTCGACAGAAAACACCTGCGAAAACCGCAGCGGAGGAATTGTCGCCTCGATGGCTTGCGTTGTCATCAGGACGGCGACCCGCTCAACGGGGGCAGTGAATCGACAATCCGAACAGTCTCCACGCTCACCCGCACAACTCGCCCCAGCAGGTCCAGGATGTACCGCGGATCCTCCACCTCGCGCGACCAGTCGTTCGGGTCGTTCTTGATCTTCGAGGCCTTGTCGACCTTCACCTGATAGCGCTCCATCACCCACTCGACGCCCGAGCGCGAGCCCAGCATGTACTCGTACGCCTCGTCCGGGATTCCGCTCACCGTGATGCGAGAGTTGTAGATCACCGTCGTGCGGTCCTTCCCCGTGCTCTTGCCGCCAAAGCGCATCTTCTCCACGCGGTACCAGTCGTACAGCCCGTCGCCTTGCAGGGACGACGCTGGCTCGCCCGAGATCTCCAACGGCCACGGCTCGATGGTTTCGTAGCCGATGTGCAGGTCAACGAGTTGGCGACCCGCGTCGGCGAAGGCGCGGAAGTCGTCGGCCGCCGCGGCCATAGGGATCCGCGGGAGCGCGCGCTTGAGGTCGGCGGCGTAGGCGGTGCGGTAGTCCGGCGAGTGCAACAGGCCATACACGTAGTAGAAGATGTCGTCCTTGGAGACCGCGGTGCCGTACTTGGCGCGGTAGTCGGCGAGGGCTCCGTCCGTGATGTTGTCGACGCGTGTGAAGCGCTCGTCCGATGCGGAGGCAAAGAGGTCGTCTTTCGAATCACTTCCGACGAACGAGTACCGCGAGAAGCACTGACCCTGCGAGATGTTCAGATCGGTCGGGTGGTCAAATGCGAGGCAGAAGAAACCTTCCGAACCCACGCCTCCCGCCGCAAGGATGTGGAGATTCTCGTGGAGGGTCGAAGGGTAGAGACTTGGCATGAGGGAGACACGTTCGTTCCAGTCCCGGTCGAAGTAGAGGAACTGTTTCGAAAACGGTCGGTAGCTCGCGATGACCGTGCGACTGGGATCGAACGCCGACCGCTTCGAGCGCAGTAGCGCCGACTTTCGATTGACGGTCCATGACAGTCGCGACTCATCGCGGTCGATGAATCTCTCAAGCCCAGCGAGCGTGCGTGCGGTGCCAACATCGTGGCAGAACGCACCGAAACCATCGAGCTGGGCATTGTAGTGATCGATGGTCCGCACCATGTTCTCGAGCAAGGCGCTTTCGGAGTAGTTATAGGTCCACGCGTCACGGTTCGTCACAATCCCGAGCGAGTAGGTTGAGAAAACCGTGGGCTCGTTTCCCCTCTTGGTGCCCAGCGCGGTGTGCGAGTCAAAGTCGCTCAGTCTCTGATCAATCCAATCGCCGGAATGGTTGGGATGAATGGGCGACCATTCGATCTTCTCCACAGAGCCGAGATTCGAAAGCGTCTCGAGTTTCGATTCGCGACTTAGGTAGTCGCCGACGTCGAAGTAATGAACGACCGTCGACGGTGCCGCAGCAGGGTTTCTGACGAGCAACGTGATCGCGACAGGAGTCCTACTGCCCTCGCCAAAGACCTTGCCGCCTTCGCGTCGGGACTCCTCGCCGGCCGTACGTTGGTTCCCGCGGAGGTTGAGCACGTAGACAACCGTGAAGTCATCCACGACGCACATTCGAAAGCCGTCTGCCGTCTTGCTGTCAATGAATGCGCCATTCGAGACAAAACAGATGACACCCTTCTCGGCGATCCGGTCGGTCGCCCACCGGAAGGCGCGGAAGTACGAGTCGTAGATCTTGCGCTTGGTGCCCGCCCTGGAGCGGCGCGCATACGTGGCTTCAATCCCGCTATCGAGCGTCCTGTACTCGAGATTCTGGTTGCCATCGTTCTGTGAGCGCTGACCCGCCGAGTACGGCGGGTTGCCGAGGATCACACGGATGTCGAGCCCGCGTTGCGCTTGCATTCGTTCATTGTTGGAGGTGAAGACTGCCTCGTCGAGCGTGTCGTCGGCCTCTTCGGACTGGAACGTGTCCGCCAGCACCGCGCCCGCGAACGGGACGTAGTCGCCGCCGTGGATGCCATGGAACGCGGCCTCGATGTTGATTGCCGCGATGTAGTACGCGAGGAGCAGGATCTCGTTGCAGTGCAACTCGTGTGTGTACTTGTAGAGCAGGTCCTCCTTCTTGATGATGCCGCTCTCCAGCAGGCGCACGATGAATGTGCCGGTGCCCGCGAACGGGTCCAGCACGTGCACGCCCTTGTCGCTGAGCGAGGCGTCGAACTCGTTGTTGAGCACGTGCTCGACGCTGCGGATGATGAAGTCCACGATCTCCACGGGCGTGTAAACGATGCCGAGTTGGCTGGCCACCTTGGGGAAGGCGAGTTTGAAGAACTTGCCGTACAACTCCTCGACGAACTTGCGGCGGCCCGCGTCGTCGACGTCGGTCAGCCGGAGGCGCACGCTCTCGTAAAACTTCTCGAGGCTAGCGTTCTCGATGTCGAGCCTGTGCTCATCGAGCCGCGCGAGCATACCTTCCATCACCTTCGCAACGGCGTTGTGCTCGATGAAGTCGTACCCCTCGAACAAGGCCCGAAACACAGGTCGCGTGACCAGATGTTGCGCGAGCATGTTGACGGCATCCTCGCGCGTGATGCTGTCGTTCAGGTTTCCGCGGAGGCCCGTGAGGAACATCTCGAACTCGGCCACGGCTGGAGATTGGGGCCCGCCGAGGATCGCATTGATGCGCGCGACGTTCGCTTTGACGATGAGGTCGACGTCCTTGGCCCACTGGTCCCAGTACATGCGCTGGCCGACCTTCTTGACCAGCCGCGCGAAGATCGCCTCGCGCCACACGGGCGAGTCGCCAAAGTCGAGAAGGCCCTGAACCGAGATGGGCGTCGCGTCCGGCTGCTGGTCGTTCCGGTCGCTCCCAGAGCCGCCGAGGCCGATCGACAGAGTGGAGACACGCGAGTTCTTCTTCGTTGCGTCGAGGGTATTGATGACGGCGTCAAGGCGCTCGTCGTGGGAGCGGAGTGCGCGAAGCACCTCCCACACGACTCTGTACCGATCGGTCTTGTCGAGGGCCTCGTCGGGCTCCATGCCCGTGGGGATCGCGACCGGGATGACGATGTATCCGTACGACTTGCCGGGCGAGGTGCGCATGACGCGCCCCACCGACTGGACCACGTCCACGAGTGAGTTGCGCGGGTTGAGGAAGAGCACTGCGTCCAGGGCGGGCACGTCGACGCCTTCGCTCAAACAGCGTGCGTTCGACAGGATGCGGCACACGCCGTCGCCCGCATCTTCGGCTTTGAGCCAGGCCAATCGGTCGCTACGAAACAGGGCGTTTTGCGTGCCGTCGACGTGGTCCGCTTCGACCGTCAGGCGGGTGCCGTCGGCTGCCGCGGTGTTGAGCACCGCGCTCAGTTCGCCGAACGCGGCTTTGACCTCTTTGGATGCCCGGATCGTCTGAGAACGCGACGGCGCGGCGCATGGGGCGATGGTCCCCGCCGTAGTCGTCGATGTCTCCGCGCTTCGCAAGGGCATTCCAGCACCCCACGAGCTTCGCGGCGTTCGTGAGATTGATCTCGGGCCCGTCGGTCGGGAGCGCGCGCTGGAGCGCTTGGGCCACGTAGTCCTCGGCCACATTGAAGATGACCACCTTGTAGTCCGCGAGGAGGCCAGCGTCGACGGCTTCACCGAACTTGAGGCGATGAAACTCCGGGCCGAACGTCTTCTCGTCGTCCATCGAAGCGAGGACCGCTGCGCCCTCGGCTGCCTTCTTCTTGGCATCGTCA
>CAZTJX010000189.1:0-581 GCA_964613755.1 uncultured Demequinaceae bacterium
CGGAGAGTCGATCGCGTGGTTTAGCGCTGACGAGTCGAGGCGCGGACTCGACGACGATGCCAACGCACTGTGGGATCGGGTCATCCTGTCGTACCTCGACGCCGTCGACGCCATGTTCTCTTAGCCCGGCGCGATGAAACCCGCGATCCGGTCGCGGCGATCCACCGTAACCCCCGCCTCCTCGGCGAAGTCACGCCATCGCGCGACGGCCCCCGCGACCTCGGCGAGGACACTCCGGATTCCCGGGACGGCCCAACGGTCGCCCAGCCGCTCAAGATCCTCGCGCGTCGGGTCCGCAAACACCCCGTCCACGCCCATCTGATGATGGGCGACCCACGGAGAGTCGGGTCGGAAGGAGAAGGTGAGGTCGAACGCGGGCGCGAGGCGCCACGCGCCGTCCTCTCCCATGAGGAAGGCCACGTTCTTCGTGTGATCGTCGCGGTTGTAGGCCAGGACGTTGAAGACGGCGCGACGGAACCCCTGCACGAGCGCGTCCGCACCCAGGCCAAGCTCGCCGATCGTCGCGAGGTACTGCCCATAGTCGTGGGTGCCGACGATTCGGAAATCGAGCCCGCGCATCG
>CAZTJX010000189.1:591-3767 GCA_964613755.1 uncultured Demequinaceae bacterium
ACAGGGACTGGAGGTGCACCCGTCGGCCGTCCTCGCGGTCGAACCGCTTGCTCAGGAAGTGTGCGCGCCCGCCCTCCTCGAGGAGCTGCGCCTCCGGGATGATGATTCCCGCCGCGGCCGCCATGAGGTGGTACGCGTACTCGATCCTCGTGTAGCCGTCCGTGGCGTGAGCGTCATTGCCCGTGCCGTCGAACTTCAGAAGGTAGTCCGTCCAGCCGGGCCCGGGGGGTATGGAGCCCGAACGCACCCTCCCCTTCGCGTCGATGGCGACGACGGCCTTGGCTCGCGCGCCTCCCGCCGACGTTCCCACCCCGAAGAGGTCGCGCAGCGCGGTCTCGGGGTCCCCGGCGAGATCGCCCCGGAGGGCGCGGCGCGCCTCCGTGACGAGGGTTCCCAGATCCAGGGCGCTCGGGTTCGGGGCGCCCGGCGCGGGGGGATGGAATTCGAGCGCGCCGAGCGCGCGCCCCCCCGCGTAGACGAGCCGATCGAGCGCCGTGAACGAACCCTGTTCGATTCCCTCCTTCACGAGATAGGCGTCGACGATGGCGTTGCCGAAGTCGTCGGGCAGCGAGTCGGCGAGGAAAGGGGGAAGCCCCAAGAAGGTCTCGCGCGAGCGCGCTTCGCCGCGCACGACGCGCGCCGACGTGGGTGCGAGGAGGGGCGAGAGTTCGCGCCGCGTCGCGACCCAGGCGGGCTCGTACTCGAAGACGCCGAGGCCGGTGGAGGGATCGAGGGCGACGGCGCCGACCGTCTCCCCCCACGCGTCGACGCGGACCACGGTGGCGGGCACGTAGGTCACGACGCGAGCCTTCGCCGCGGGGCGCGCTGCCGGGGCGCGGCCCGATCCTTGTCGCGCAGGAGGGCGAGCGGCGAGATCTCCGTCTCGGGCGCGAGCTCGTCGAGCCACGACTCGCGTCCCAGGGCACGTACGACCTTCACAAGCGTACTGAGCCGCGAACCCGCGCCGTTCTCGAGCGCGGACAGGCTCGGGGTCGAGATGTTCGCGTCGCTCGCGAGAGAGGCCTGATCGATGCCGCGCCGGAGCCGCTCCGCCCGGATCTGCCGGCCGAGCCTCGCCTCCCACTCGTCCGTCGTCCAACCCATTCCCAGCCTCCGTTATAACGCTCTTTCTTTATATTATCTCAACAAGCGCGCTTAACATAGCGTTTTACGTTAATTGGTGACCCACGGAGTCGGGGTTCGACCCCCGCGGGCTTGCTTCGGTGCGTCAGGGGCGGAACGTCGCCGGCTATACGCCGACGTTGTAACTGACGAGGCGCCACTCGCCGTCGGCACCGCGCTCGAGCTCCGCCCACGCCGCGTTGCCAAGGGGACCGATGTTCCACCCATCGAGGGGAAGGCCCATCAGAATCCGCACCGCGAGGCGCGACGTTCCCCCGTGTCCAACAAAGACAACGACATCACCGTCGCCCGCGTGATCCTCGATGCACGCGACCGCCCGGTCCGTGACGGAGATATGGTCCTCGTAGCCCTCGATGCGGGGCTCGAATCCGGCATGCCAGCGAGCCACCTCCGCAGGGTCGCGCTCCTCGCGCTCGGCGGCGGTCATCCCCTCCCACACGCCGTACGAGCGTTCCTTCATCCGGTCATCGAAGGTGATCGGGGCGCCGGTAACGGTCGAGAGCTCCTCGGCGGTGACGCGTGCCCGCTTGAGGGGCGACGAGATGATGAGCGCACCCGCGGGGAGCCTCGACGCGAGGGCGACCGACGCGGCTCGCACCTGCGCGATCCCGCGATCGCTGAGGGGGATGTCCGTGGAGCCCTGGAGGCGACCGGTGGCGTTCCACTCGGTCTCGCCGTGGCGGAAGAGGAAGACTCGGGTCACCCCGGAAGGCTAGCGGAACCGGGGAGCCCAACCTCACCCCACCATCCGCGGACGCGGCCTCGGTGGGCGTCGGGATCTCTCGATGCCCCCTCGAGCACCGTCATGCCTATGGCACTACCCCGCTCTCAGCCCGTTCACCGCTACCGGTTGACCACTGTCCTCCGCCGTGCCGTCGCCCAATTGGCCATCGTCACCGGCTCCCCAGCAGGAAACCTCGCCGCCCTTCAGGAGGGCACACGTGTGGAAGTCTCCCGCAGTAACCTGCACGACGTCCTCCACGCCCTGCACCACAGCCGGGCCCCCTTGGTAAATCGCGCTTCCGTCACCCACCTGACCGTAGTCATTGCCGCCCCAACACGCTGCGGAACCATCATCGAGAACGGCGCACGAGTGCTCGTAGCCGAGCGCCAAGGCGGTGACCCCCTCGATCCCGGCGACCGCCACGGGACTCTCGGATCCATCCAAATACCTGGCCCGACCGAGTTGACCGAACCCGTTGTCACCCCAGCACGACACAGATTCGTCGTCGAGGATGGCACACGAGTGCGCTCCACCGGCTGCTACCTTGACGGCCTTCGCGAGTCCCTCAACCCTGACGGGCGATGTCTCGTGATACGCGGCTGTCATTCCGGCCTTTCCCTCGGTATTCGATCCCCAACACCACACCTCGCCGTTCTTCAGTGCCGCACAAGCGTGGTCGTCCCCCACACTGATCTGAACGACGTCCGCGAGATCCTTGACGAGTACCGGCCCGGAGCGCCCCACCTCCGTGCCATCGCCGAGTTGTCCGCTCTGGTTCCAACCCCAACACCACACCGATCCGTTCTTGAGCACCGCGCATGTATGCGCGGCTCCTGCGGAGACCTCGATGACCTCCGTCAAGTCCTCAACGACGGCTGGCTCCCCACTCGATTCTGATGTGCCCGTTCCCAACTGGCCGTGCCCGTTCCACCCCCAGCACTCCACCGAGCTAGAGGCCGTGATTGCACAGGTGTGGTACCCACCGGCCGCGATTCTCGCGAGGTCCCTTTGCCCGCCGAAGATGAGCAGGGCTCCGACGGCAAGACCCGCAGCCAGAACCACCCCTCCCGCGATTCCGAGCAGCTTGTGGGATCGAAGCCATCGCCACCACTTGGGCGGCTTCGAACCCGCGTCTGTCGCCTTCCCGCGCGCGCCCTTGGCCGCGGGGGATTTCTTCTTCGTCGCGGGAGTCTTCCCCTTCGCTACGGGTGCCTTCCCCTTCGCTACAGGAGTCTTCCCCTTCGCTACAGGAGTCTTCCCCTTCGCTACAGGAGTCTTCCCCTTCGCTACAGGAGTCTTCCCCTTCGCT
>CAZTJX010000190.1:0-3721 GCA_964613755.1 uncultured Demequinaceae bacterium
CGCCTTCGCGTACTTGGTGCCGAGCTGGAAGATGTGGCCGATCTCCACGCCGCGCGCAAGCTCGAGCGGTCCGGAGCCATCGGGCGCTGGATCGCCCGCGCGAACCTCGGCGGCCTCGATCGTGCCGTCGGCCGCGAAGTCTCGGCCGGCAACAAGGTCGAAGACGTGCTTGTCCTTCTCGTTTGCGCCGGTGATCCAGCGTGTGCCGTCGACGACGCGCGGGTCAAGCAGGTAGCGAACGGCGGTGTCGCCCTTGGCGCCCACCTCAACGCCTTTCGCCCGAGCCTGGGGACCGAGCGCACCGGGGCCGATGTACCCGGGGACCAGGCCCTTGTGCTTCGCGAAGTCCGCCTCCGTCGCGGGTTCAATCATCGCGGGGCTCAGGCACGCCTCGACGCGCTTGAGATCGACGTCACGGTCGCCCGGGACACCGACGACGAGCAGCTCGCGCTCCCCCGTCGGCTCGGTGACGGCAAGGACGACGTTCTTGAGGGTGTCGGCGGCGGTCCACGGCCGGTCGGCCCGGGGATGGCGCTCGTTCGCGAGCGCGATGAGCGAGTCGATTGTCGGGGTGTCGGGCGTGTCCTCGACGTGGGCTGCGGGGGCGTCGTCGAACGGAACAGCGGGAGGAGCGGGCGTCGTCACCGCCTCGACATTCGCCGCGTAGCCGCCGGGCGAGCGGACATACGTGTCCTCCCCTACCTCGACGGGGCAGAGGAACTCCTCGGAAACGGAGCCTCCCATGGCACCGGACATCGCCGAGACGATCACGTAGGGCAGGTCGAGGCGCTCGTACACGCGGATGTACGCGGCGCGCTGGATCTCGTAGGCCGCCGCGAGGTCCTCGTCGGTGAGGTCGAAGGTGTACGCGTCCTTCATGATGAACTCGCGCCCACGGATGAGGCCGGCGCGGGGGCGAGCCTCGTCGCGGTACTTGGTCTGGATTTGGTACAGCGAGAGCGGCAGGTCCTTGTAGGACGAGCAGAGGTCCTTCACCAGGAGCGTGAACATCTCCTCGTGGGTGGGGGCCAGGAGGTAGTCCGCGTCCTTGCGGTCCTTGAGGCGGAAGAGGTTGGGTCCGTAGTCCTTCCAGCGGCCCGATGCCTCGTACGGCTCGCGCGGAAGGAGGGCCGGGAAGTGGACCTCCTGGGATCCCGCTGCCTCCATCTCCTCGCGAACCACGGCTTCGACCTTCGCGAGCACCTTGAGTCCGAGCGGCAGCCAACTGTAAATACCGGGGGCGGCACGGCGAATGTAGCCCGCGCGGACGAGAAGGCGATGCGAGGCGACCTCGGCGTCGGCCGGGTCTTCGCGGAGCGTGCGAAGGAAGAGCGTCGACATACGGAGCATGGGGTCAGCCTAGTGGGCGCTCCGTTCGATCTCGTCCCGGGCCTACCCGGTCCGGCGCGCGAGGATTTGCTACTTCGGTTCGAAGGAGAGGCCAATCGTTACCTTGGCGCCCTCGCCCTTCACCACACAGGACTTGGTGAAGGCCTTCCCCTCCTTGAAAGACAAAAGAGGAACCGTCACCTGATCGGCCATCGGCTCGAACGTCGGGATGCTTGCGTTCTCCCACTCGTTTTTGATCGTGAGCACGGGTGCGAACTCGAACGCCATCTTTCCCTTCTTCGCCGAGAGGGGTATACCCGCCTCCGGCGACAACTCAAGGTTCGCCGCAGCGTCGCCGGGTGCGCCCGCAATGGTGCAGGCCTTCACCTCGACGGCCAAAACCTGCGCGATCGATCGCCCCTGTCCCAACTGCTCCATGATCTGCGCGAGCGTGGCGTCGTCGACGTCTCCTGCGGCCTCCTTGACGACCTTGCCGAAGTCCGCGTGCTCGGTGCTCGTGGCCGCCTCGACAATCTTCGCCAGATCGAACTCCGCCTCAATCTCCAGGTGAAGCATGTCGCCGACCTTGATGTCCGCCTCGAGTAGCCAATCGGGCTCGCCCGCGAGCGAGGCTGCGTTCTTCTCATGTTGCTCGCCGAAGCCCTCCATGGACTCCGAGAGTTCACCCATCTGGTCGCCGAGCCCCGCCATCGCCTCTTCCATTTGGCCCATGAGGTCGCCCATATCGGGCATCTTGAAGTCCGCCATTGCCTGGTCCTTTCCGCTTCCTCATCCGAGTTGCGGTCGGCCAGCGCGCGCTCGATTTGCTCGATGCCCAGCAGACCCCGCGCCTCCGTCCTACACCCGTTCGCGCAAGGGTTTCAAGTGATCCCCTTTACACCATGACCGTCGCGAATGTCCCCACCCGCTCGAACCCCACAGCCTCGTAGGTGCGCGCCGCTATCTCGTTGTAGTCGTTGACGTAAAGCGACACGGTCGGCGCAATCGCCTCCCGTACCAGGTCCGCGACCGCCGCGACCCCCGCGCGTCCGAAGCCCCGCGATCGCAGGGCCGGGTGCACCCACACGCCCTGAATCTCGGCGATGCCGCCCCCGACGACTCCCACCTCCGTCTTGAAGACCACCTGGCGCACGTCGTCGACCACTCCGAATTGGACGAAGGAGCGCCCGAGGCGAATGAGCCGCCTGAGCCGCTCTTCGTATCCCGCGCGGCCGTGCTCCAGGGGGTCGTACCCGACCTCACCGACGAACATGTGGACGGCGGCAGGCAGGACGGCGTCGAAGTCCGTCAGTCGCGCGACGCGTACGGGCTCGAGCCTTAGCGCGTCCAACCCTGCGTCCCCTGGCCCGGACGGCTCGGGCCGCACGGGGGCGCCCCGCAAGACCATGAGCAACTGCTCGGCGCGAAGAGCGCGCGGCCCCAGCGCTTCTCGACCCTCTCCCAGAGGCGCAGGACGACAGCCGCCTCGCCCACGAGCGCGCCGGGTCGCGCGAGTCGGCTGAGCATCGCGTCTGCGACCGCGTCGATCCTGCCGTCTGAGGCGTCGGGAAGCGCGGGAACGAGGTTGGTCCCGACCCAGAGGACGCCGACCAGAGCACTCGACCGGTCCCGGCCGCGCCCGCGGCCACTCTGGCCACCGTCCCGTATGCCCCAGAGCTGCCCGGAGACCATGCGGCCGGCCGCTGCCGCGTGCTCCAGGTGCATGGCCGGCATGACATAGGCGACCGGATCGCGCGAGCAGAGCTCCCGCGCCTCGTCAACCTCGCCGAGAGCGAGGGGCGTGAGGGCGACCTTCGACCGGGCCCGACGCAACAACGAGTCGGTCACCGGCTCCCCCTCACGGCGTCGTCACCTCAGCGGACGCCTCATCGAACACTCACCTCGGGTGTGGCCCCGTCTTCCGGTTCCATGGTCTCGGCGAGCTTCATTGCCTCGTTGATGAGCGTCTCCACGATGTCGCGCTCGGGCACGGTTGCGACGACCTCGCCCTTCACAAAGATCTGCCCCTTTCCGTTGCCGGACGCCACACCGAGGTCCGCCTCTCGCGCCTCGCCCGGCCCGTTGACGACGCAGCCCATGACGGCGACGCGCAGCGGCACCTCCATGCCCTCGAGCCCCGCGGTCACCTTCTCCGCGAGCTCGTAGACGTCCACCTGGGCGCGCCCGCAGCTGGGGCACGAGACGATCTCGAGTTTGCGCTCCTTGAGGCCGAGCGACTGGAGGATCTGGATGCCGACCTTGACCTCCTCGACCGGGGGCGCGCTCAGCGAGACGCGGATCGTGTCGCCGATGCCCTCGGCAAGCAGGACGCCGAACGCGGTGGCCGACTTGATGGTCCCCTGGAACGCGGGGCCGGCCTCGGTGACGCCGA
>CAZTJX010000191.1:0-3696 GCA_964613755.1 uncultured Demequinaceae bacterium
GTCAACCCACGCGTAGCGCGCCCCCCGCTCGCCCAGCAGGACACCGATGGCCGACGCAACCGCAGACTTGCCCGCTGCCATCGTCCCGCAGATCGCGAGCACCCTCCTGGGCAACTCCTTCATGAAGCACAACGATCGGCGATCGTGCGCGTACTCACCGTACGGAGGGATGCGGAGGTAGCCGAGCGCCCGGTACAGCGAGACGGCCTCGGGTTGCTCGGTTCCCGTCTCGAGGATGATCCGGGTGGCACCCGCACGACGCGCGACATCCTCGGTCGCGCCCAGGAGCACGCGGGAGTATCCCTTCCCCCGGTATTCGGGGACCACGTACATCCGCTTGAGTTCCGCCGCGGTTTCAGCATCCTCGCCGTACTCGCGGAAGCGAACAACGGCGGTTCCGACGGGCGTCTCGCCGACGTAGCCGACGAGGGAGGCGACGATCCCATCCGGCTTCAGCTGGGCTCCGGTGCTGAGTTGACCGTAGCGCTCGGCCATCTCCTCCCACATCGAATCCCACAGGCGCGACGCGTCCGGATCTCCATGCGGAACCTGCCGAATGGTGAGCACCTTCTCAGCGTATCCACGCCGCGCGGCGAGATTCGGCGCGCACGCGGGATGATCGCGGCGCTCGCCGACGTTGACGAGGGGTAGCCATCACGCCATCGAAGGGTCGGAAGTGAAGAATCTAGGTTTCCTGTCGTTCGGACACTGGAGCAAGGGAGCCGGATCCCGTGTCCGGACCTCGAGCGACTCGATCCTCGCCACCATCGACCTCGCCGTCGCCGCAGAAGAGGTCGGAATGGATGGCGCATGGATCCGCGTCCACCACTTCGAACAGAACCTCTCGTCGCCCTTTCCCCTCCTGGCCGCCATGGCCGCGCGCACCTCGCGCATCGAGCTCGGCACGGGCGTCATCAACATGCGCTACGAGAATCCGCTATACATGGCCGAGCTAGCCGCGACGGCGGATCTCATCAGCGGCGGGCGGCTCCAGCTCGGGGTCTCGCGGGGAAGCCCCGAGGTCGTCGCCGACGGGCCCGGAGCCTTTGGTTACCCCCTTCCCGCCGGCATACTCCCGGTCGTCGACGCCGCGGAGCGCATCGCGCTCTTCCGCAGCGCCATCGCGGGGGAGGGCGTCGCCGAGCCGAGCCCCTCTCCCTACGGTCATATGCCGCGCCTCGTCGACGGCCTGCTTCCCATATCCCCCGTGAGCCCCGGGCTCGCCGAACGCATCTGGTACGGCGCGGGGAACATCGAGAGCGCCAAGCGCGTGGGGGAGCTCGGCATGAGCCTGATGTCCTCGACCCTGATCCTCGAGGCGACAGGGGAATCCCTCGGCATGATCCAGGCACGCCAGATCGCGGCCTACCGCGAGGCCTTCGCGGCCGCCGGTCACAAGCACGAGCCGCGCGTGAGCGTCAGCCGCAGCATCCTGCCGATCACGACGGCGGAGGACAACGCCTACTTCGGCTCGATTGAGCTCCAAGAGTCGATGGGTGGGGGTGGCGACCAGATCGGGACTATCGACAACTCGCGCGCGACGTTCGGGCGGACCTACGTCGGGGCGCCGGACAAGATCGCCGCGGAGCTCGCAGAGGACGAGGGTATCGCGGCGGCGGACACGCTTCTCGTCACCGTGCCCAACCAGATCGGCGTGGAACACAACGCCCACTCCTTCGAGGTGATCGTGAAGGACGTCGCACCCATTCTCGGGTGGCGCTAGCGGACAGGCCCACTCCACACGCCCTCGCGTCGACGCGCGAGCCCCATCAGAGATGCGCCAGCGATCACGAGAGCAACCGCGGCGCGAACGGGGGCGATGGAGAATCCCGTCGCGGCTAGAACGCCTGCCGTTCCGAGCACGACGCTTGAGGGCGTCCCCGGACCGGCACCGTTCACCGCACGCAGCATGACCGGGTACGACGTGCCGTTGGTCAAGCCCAGGATCACGAGAGGGCTCTCCACCGTTCCGCTCGCCCTCGGAAGCCACGCCGCCCCCTCGTCGAGCGAGTACTGGTAGGTCAGGATCGTGCCGCCGCCAGACGAGACAGGGGCCGTGAACTCGACGGACAACGAGCCGTTAGCCCCGAATATCCCGGTAATCGTCGGCGCCGACGCCGGCGCCATCGCAACCGTCCCGCTATACACCTGGGTGTCCGTGCCGTAGGCGTTCGTCGCATCGACGGAGAGCGAGTACGCGCCCGCAACGTCTGGCGTCCCATGCACGCGCCCGTCGGCATCCAGAGTGAGCCCGGAGGGTAACGCGCCCGAGGCAACCGAGACGGTCGGCGTCGGTACACCGTCGATACTGAGGTAGAAGTCCACCGGGGTTCCCCCCGTAAGCGTCCCCAGCGTCGCCGTATTGATCACCGGGACCGCCCCCGTGCTCCCCGAGAAGACGGTCGCGGCGGTACCGTACGTGTTCGTGGCGGTGATCGTCACGCTCCACGCTCCGGTGGCCGTCGGTGAACCGGTAATCGCTCCGGTGGTCGGATTGAGCGCCAGGCCGGTGGGCAACGCGCCGGACGTGACGGCGTAGGTCGGTGCGGGGTAGCCCGTGGAACTCACCGAATCCGAATAGGCCAGCCCGACGACGATCGTCGAGCTCATACCCGTCGGCGCGCCAGGCGCGAGCCCAACCGTGGCGGAGGCAGAAGCCGACGTCGAGTATCCGTACGTGTTGTGAGCCTGCACGCCGAACGAGTAGGTCTGGCCGCCCGTCAGTCCCGGAACCACACAGGGACTAGCCGCGCACGAGACGGTCGCCCCTCCCGGCGAAACCGTGATGAGATACCCGTCGATCGCCGCTCCGCCATCGTTGACAGGGGCCGTGAAGGAGACCGTCACCTGGTCCAACTGTGAAAGCGCCGAGACCCCCGTCGGCGGGTCGGGGACACCGACGATCGCGACCGACGAGCTATCGCTGAACGTTCCAGTGAAGCCTGTCGACCCATAGACGAGATCCCCGTACTCGACGACGTAGCCCGAGGTGGACGCCGTAACGTCCGCGAGGTCGTTCCATAGCCCGTTGGCCGCGTTCCAGTTGGTCACGACGGACTCCTCGCTGCTCGACCAGTTGTTGGGCTCGCCTGAGGACCAGTTTTGGTAGAAGGAGCCACTGTCGACGTAGTCGCACGATCCAGTTGCGGTCGAACAGCGTGTGAATTCGGTTCCCGCGAGGGGGCCGTCCATCCATTGCCAGGACCTCGCATAGCCCCCGAAGTTCGTGAACGCCTGGCCACCGAGCCAGACGTTGAGCGCGCCGGGGATCTTGCTCGTGATGAGTGAGTTGACGGCCGCGCTTGGCACCGTCGCGAGGTAACCCGCCTGTCCGCTGAAGGTTCGGCCAAGGGCCGCTGTCCGTGAGGCCGACCACGAGATCCCCGGGCTCGCGACATACTCGTAGAAGTGGCCCGTGTCCGCGCTGTAGACGACGCTGCTACTGCCCTCGATCGCAAGAATCGCTACCGTCGCGGAGGAGCCCTTGTCCGACGCCAACGTTGTGAGCTGGATTGAGGCGAGCGCTGCGTTGACCTGCGTCCCATTGCCGGAGAACGCGATCTCGGGCCCCGTCGCCGCGTACCCGTAGTCCAGGGTGATCCCCGTGCCGGTGTCGACCGTGAGGGTGCCGATCGTCGTCGACACCGAGATCGACACGTCGTCGCTGGCCGCCGCCGTCACAGACATCCCGGCCAG
>CAZTJX010000192.1:0-3660 GCA_964613755.1 uncultured Demequinaceae bacterium
GGTCGATGAAGCCGGGGTCCTGATGCGAGAAGCCGTTGTGGTCCTGGCGCCACACATGGCTGGAGAGCAGGTAGTTGAGCGACGCGATGGGCCTGCGCCACGGTAGTTCGTGCGCCACCTTGAGCCACTTGGCGTGCTGGTTGAACATCGAGTCGATGAGGTGGATGAAGGCCTCGTAGGACGTGAAGAGGCCGTGGCGCCCGGTCAGCAGGTAGCCCTCGAGCCAGCCCTGGCATTGGTGCTCGGAGAGCATCTCGACGACGCGGCCCTCCGGACCGGTGTGCGTGCCGTCGTCCTCGCGCCGTGCCTGCCATACCTTGTCCGTAACGCTCAGCACGGCCTGGAGGCGGTTGGACGCGAGCTCGTCGGGGGCGAAGATGCGGAAGTTGTCGGGGTTCGCCCGCATGACGGCCTCGAGCCACGTGCCGAGAACCTTGGTGGCCTCGACCACCGCCGCGCCGGGGGCGGGGACGTCCACGGCGAAGTCCCGGAAGTCGGGCAGGCGCAGGTCCTGGAGCAGGAGGCCGCCGTTGGCCTGCGGTGCCGCGCTCATCCGCAGGTCGCCCTCGGGCGCGAGGCCCGTCACCGACGCGAGCGGGGCGCCGGCCTCATCGAACAGTTCCTCGGGACGGTACGACTTCAGCCAGTCCTCGAGGGTTCGCAGGTGGGCGTCCGTGTCGCGCGCACTCGCGAGCGGTACCTGGTGCGCGCGCCACGAGCCCTCGGTCTGCTGATCGTCGATCTCGGCGGGGCACGTCCAGCCCTTGGGGGTCCGCATCACGATCATGGGCCACATCGGGCGCTCCATGAGTGGATTCTTGGCCGCCTCCTCCTTGATGGCGGCGATCTCGTCCATGACGTCGTCGAGTAGCGCGGCGAACCGGCCGTGGATCTCCAGGGGACCCTCGTCGTCGAAGCCTGCCTCGAACACGTGGGGCTTGTGGCCGTAGCCGCGCATGAGCGAATCGAGCTCGTCGTCGCCAATCCGGGCCAGGACGGTGGGGTTCGCGATCTTGTAACCGTTGAGGTGCAGGATCGGGAGCACGACGCCGTCCGTGGCGGGATTGATGAACTTGTTGGAATGCCAGCTGGTGGCGAGGGGTCCGGTCTCGGCCTCGCCGTCGCCGACGACGGCCGCGACGAGCAGGTCCGGGTTGTCGAACGCCGCGCCGTAGGCGTGGCTCAGCGCGTAGCCGAGCTCCCCGCCCTCGTGGATCGACCCCGGTGTCTCGGGCGCCACGTGGGACGGGATCCCCCCGGGGAAGGAGAACTGCTTGAACAGGCGCTGGATGCCAGCCTCGTCGTTGGAGATGTCTGGGTACGTCGCCTCGTAGGTTCCGTCGAGGAAACTCGCGGCGACCAGTGCGGGACCGCCGTGGCCAGGGCCGATGATGTACATCGTCGGCTGGCTGCGCTCGCGGATCATCCGGTTCAGGTGCGCGTACAGGAAGTTGAGGCCGGGCGTCGTGCCCCAGTGGCCCACCAGTCGCGCCTTGACGTGGTCGCGCGTCAGGGGCTCACGGAGCAGGGGATTGCCGAGCAGGTAGATCTGCCCGACGCTGAGGTAGTTGCTCGCCCGCCACCACCGGTCGATCGCCTCAAGTTCCTTTGTGTTTGCGGTCTTCTTTGTCCGTGTGACCCAAGGCGTTGCCGTCACGACTGACCTCCGTAGGAGTGGGACCCTCTTCAGGCCTTCAGCGTACCGAGTCGATCCCGCCCCGGGCGCCGCAGCCGATCCCGCCCAGGGGGCGCCGTGCCAGCCCACCGGATAGGCTGGGAGTCCCAGGGGGTACCCATGAAGCGTTTCTCGGCCATTCTCGCCGCGGCCCTCCTCCTGACCGGCTGCGGTTCCTCATCGCCCGACACCACGGCGAACGGGCCCGGCGATGAACCCGGATCCACGACGCCCCCGACCATCCACGTCGACCCCGGGGTCGACGCGCCCGATCAGCCCGTGAAGCTGGTCTTCATTCACCACTCCACCGGCGAGGCGTGGCTCGCGGACGAGTCGGGCGGCTTGGGCCTCGCGCTTGCGGACAGCAACTACTTCGTCAGCGACACCAACTACGGGTGGGGTCCCGAGGATCCCCAGAGGGGAGGCGCGATCGGCGACTTCACGGACATCGGCGACTGGTGGAGTTGGTTCCTGGGTCCCTCGAGCGATGAGATCATGCGCGTCGTCTACGCGGAGAGCGGGCAGAACTCCTCGTACTCGCGGCGCGCTCCCGATCCCGGCGGCGCCAATCAGATCGTGATGTTCAAGTCCTGCTTCCCCAACTCCCACATCGAAGGCGCTCCCGGCGATCCCCCGACGACGGGACACAATCCCCTCGAAGGCGCGGGGCTCGACGGCCTCACGGTGGCCAACGCCAAGGGCGTGTACGTCGATCTCCTCGAGTACTTCGGCGCCCACACGGACACGCTCTTCGTGGTGATTTCCGCGCCGCCCCTGCTCGCGAGCGACACGAGCCCCGAGGCCGCAGCGAACGCGCGGGCCTTCAATGTCTGGCTCGTGGAGGACTGGCTCGCTGACTACCCGCACGCGAACGTCGCGGTCTTTGACTTCTACAACGTCCTCACGGCGGACGGTAACCACCATCGCGTCGTGGATGGGCAGATCGAATACGTCACGGACCAGGGCTCGAACACCTCCGCCTACGCCATCGACGGCGACAGCCACCCCACCGCCACCGGCGGACAGAAGGCGACGGAGGAGTTCGTGCCGGTGCTCAACCTGTTCTACGAACGGTGGCGCGAAGGCGACTGACGACGGGACGTTTTGCCCCCGGGCGCGGCCCCGCCCGACACTACAATGACGCGGGACGACGATGGACACCCGTGACGACGAACAGCAAAGGGGCCACGCGATGGCGATCGAGGCACGTGTTCGACGATCGTTCATCAAACGGCAATTCGCCTGGATCCTCGGCGCGGTCGCCCTGGGCGCCACGATCCTGCTCGGCGCCACGCCCGCCTTCGGAGCGGAAGCGCCCCTCACCATCGCCGAAGCCGCCTCCCAGTCCGACTCCGACATCATCCTGTACTGGGGTGACGGGTGCCCGAACTGCGAGAAGGAACGGGAGTGGCTGGAGACGGTCGCGGAGGAACACCCCGACCTGACCATCACCGAGTACGAGGTGTGGAAGGACGCGGACAACCGCGAACGGTTCATCGAGGTGGGCGAGGATCTCGGCTTCACCGCGTCGTCGGTGCCGACGACGACGATCGGCGATCGAGTATGGATCGGATGGACCACCCCGATCAAGAACGACATCGCGGACGCCATCGAGCTGATCCTCGCGGGCAAGACCCCACCCCCGGGGGTCTACGGGACGCCGGGGGCGGGCACGTGTTCGGAAGAATTGATGGAGTGCTCCGTCGAGGAGGATGGGGTCCTCACCACCCCAGGCTACCGCTGGGCCATCCGCAGCAGCGGCGTGCCCCAGATCGGCTTCTGCGGGGGACACCAGATCATCGCGGCCTGCTTCGGCTCCACGCTGGGCAACATGCGGCCCATCGGCCCCAACGACGCCGACCACTGCCCCACCTACCACCCCGGCCTGTTCAAGGAGTACGGCATCTACCCCGTGCGCGTGGTCCGGCGCGACCCGCTGTTCAGGGGCCTGCCCGACGTGCTCCGCGTGCACGAGGCCCATCGCC
>CAZTJX010000193.1:0-3642 GCA_964613755.1 uncultured Demequinaceae bacterium
GTCTCTGGCCGAGGTGAGCCCGGGCAGCGAAGTCGTCATCGGCGCGCTGCGTTGTTCGTCTGACGCCGCTGGCCGCCTACGCGAGATCGGACTCCGCCCCGGGATCCCGGTTCGCGTCCTTCAGCGCTCTGTCTTTGGGGCGGTCGTCATTGCGCTCGGGTTCAGCAGTGTTGCCCTCGACCGGGAGACCGCGTGTTCCATCGCGATCGAGGCGTCGTGACGTATCCCTCGTGTGACCCGGTTCCGGCACCCGGCGAGCTCGGTGCCGCATCGGTACTTCTCATCGGAAACCCGAACGTCGGGAAGTCCACGCTCTTCAATGCCCTGACGGGAGCCCGCCAGCGCGCCGTCAACGCCCCGGGCACGACGCTCGAGATCGCGGTGGGAACGTGGCATCTCGACGGGGCGAAGGTGGGCGTGGCCGACCTGCCCGGCGCCTTCAGCCTCGACTCTCGGTCGCTCGAGGAGCGGGCCGTCGCAGAGGCGCTCGCGGAGGCCGAGCACGGCACCGTCGCACTCGTCGTGCTGGACGCCACCGCGCTCCCGCGATCCCTCTACCTCCTGGCACAAGTGATCGACTCGGGGCGCCCGGTGATCGGGGTGCTGACAATGATGGACATCGCTCGCAGCCGGGGGCTCTCGCTCGACGTTGACGAACTCGCGGCCGCGACGGGTATCTCGGTGATCGCGGTCGATCCCCGCCGCCGCCTCGGCCTTGACGCGCTCGCGACCACCCTCGCCGCGGCCCTCGCCGCACCCGTAGCCGTTCCGCACGCCGTGCCCGCCGCGGTCGCAGGGGAGGCGGACGTCGAGCGGTGGTTCTCCTGGGTCGAGTCGGTCACCGACGCGATGCCGCCGCAGACGCCACGGCGGATGACCGCGACGGATCGGATCGATCGCGTGATGCTTCACCCGTGGGTCGGGGTGCCGGTGTTCCTCCTTGTGATGTGGGGGCTGTTCGAGCTCTCGACCACGGTGGCGGGTCCGCTGATCTCGGCGATCGCGTCCTTCGCGGAGGGACCTGTCGCCGACTCCGTGAGCTCTGGGCTCGGGTATCTGGGAGCGGGGGGTGGGTGGTTCGAGGGGCTCATGATCGATGGGGTACTCACCGGACTCGGCGTCGTCCTCTCTTTTGTGCCCCTCCTCGCGCTCGTCTTCCTCGCGCTTGGCGTCCTGGACGGCAGCGGATATCTGGCGCGCGCCGCCGTCGTGGCGGATCGCGCGATGCGCGTCATCGGGCTCGACGGACGCGCCGTCCTTCCCCTGATGATCGGATTCGGCTGCAACGTTCCCGCCCTCGAGGCGACCCGCGTGCTGCCCCGCGCCCGCCAGAGGCTCGTCGCGGGGCTGCTCGTTCCCTATACATCGTGTGCGGCGAGGCTTCCCGTCTACCTGCTCCTCGCGGCGGCGTTCTTCCCCCAACAGGCGGGCACGGTGATTTTCGGGCTGTACCTCGCGAGCGTCTTCCTCGTCGCCATCGGCGGCCTGGCCTTCCGCCGGATCCTGGGAGACGCGGCGCCCGCGGACCGTGAGTCCCTCATCCTTGTTCTCCCGCCCTATCAGCGGCCCGATATGCGGACGCTCGGGCACTCGATCGTCGCGCGGCTTCGGGGGTTCGTCAGCGAGGCGGGGAAGGTCATCATCATCGCGCTCGTCGCGATGTGGGCCCTCGCGGCGATACCTGTGCGCGGCGGCCACGATCCTGCCGAGGTTCCGATCGTGGACAGCGCCCTTGGCGTGGGCGCAGAGGCCATCGCTCCTGTCCTCGCCCCGATGGGATTGGACGACTGGCACATCGCGGCCGCCCTCGCCTCCGGCTTGGTCGCCAAGGAGGTCGCCGTCGGGGCGCTCGCATCGTCGTACGCGGTGGATGAGAACGATGACGGCGCGGGCGCCGAGCTTTCCGACCGCCTCCGGGACACGCTCGCCGAGACGTCGGGCGGCCACCCGCGCGTGGCAGCCCTCGCGTTCATGGTCTTCGCGCTCGCCTACGTGCCTTGCCTCGCAACGGTGGGCCAGATGCGCAGGTCGCTCGGGCGTCGGTGGACGACGATTGGCGTCGGGGTGCAACTCATCGTCGCGTGGGTGTTGGGGACACTCGTCTTCCAGGTGGGGAGGCTCCTGTGACGGCCGCGCCGACGAGGGACTCGTCCTTCGCCTCTCTCTTGGCAGCCGTCCGCCGCGGCCAGACCGTCGGTGCCGCGGCTCGCGAGCTGGCGATCTCCGTCGATCTTGCTGACGCCATGCTCGACGAGGCGAAGCGACTCGGCCTCGCGGTATCCGCGCGCGAGGCCTGCGGGACGTGTTCCGCCCCCGTGACGCCCGCCTCCTGCCTCGGCTGCCCCGCCGCCACCCGCACGGACGAGTGATGCGTGCGATAGACGGTGTTGTCTGACGGAGGTTGGGAATAGAGTGGGACGAGCGAGAGTACTGCGTGATGCTCCGCCCGGCGAGGGAGGTGATTCTCCGGAAACTGAGACTCCCCCCGTCAGCCTGCGGCCCCGCCGCTCCACCCCCGGAGGATTTCCATGGACATTCACGTCGTCGGTCGTCACACCAAGGTCGCGGAGGATTTTCGAGACAGAGTGCTGGAGAAACTTCAGAGGGTTGAGGCTCTCGATCCGCGCGCGACTCGCGTCGACGTGCACGTGGTCCACGAACGCAATCCCCGTCTCGCGAATGAGCGCGAGCGCATCGAGCTGACCGTCCACGGGAAGGGCCCCGTCATCCGAGCGGAGGCAGCGGCCGACGATCGGGTCGTCGCGCTTGAGCTCGCCACCGACCGGCTCGTCGAGCAGCTGCGCAAGATTCACGAGCGCCGCGCCCACCGTCACCACGGCAAGGTGGGCATCGGGCATGCCCCCGAGCTCTCCGTCGTCCCCGACGCTCCCGCACGCCCGCCCGCCAGGGTCGCCGAAAGCGTCGAGCGATGGGAGGGCGCGCCGGAGGATCACACCACCGAGATCCCCCTTGCGGGCACCCCGATTGTCATTCGGAGCAAGACCCACGCGGGCGCCCCGATGACGACGGCGGACGCCATCGACCAGATGGAACTCGTCGGCCACGACTTCTTCCTCTTCCACGACTCGGAATCCGGCCTCCCCTCGGCGGTGTACCGCCGCAGGGGCTGGACCTACGGAGTCATCCATCTCGAGGCGAGCCTCGAACCTCATGTGAGTCTTGACGACCACGCGGAGGCCATCGAGGAATCCGCCTGACGCGAACGCCCGCACGGCAGGCAAACGCCGGTCACCCCTTTGCGCCTACGATGGTTGCCGAACCATCGATCGATTTGGAGTCGTCGTGTCCTTGATTGACCGGATGATGCGTATGGGCGAAGGCCGCGAATTGCGTCGCCTTACGCGCATCGCCCGCCTCGCGGGTGGGCTGGAAAGCGTCTACGAGGAGATGTCGGACGAGGAGCTCCGCGGCCTGACGGCGGAGTTCCGCACCCGCCGGGAGGGCGGGGAGTCGCTCGAGTCGCTCATGCCCGAGGCGTTTGCCGCCGTTCGGGAGGCGTCGCGGCGCACCCTGGGATTGAGGCACTTCGACGTTCAGCTCATGGGTGGCGCCGTGCTCCACGGGGGCAATATCGCGGAGATGAAGACCGGTGAGGGCAAGACCCTCGTCGCGACCCTGCCT
>CAZTJX010000194.1:0-3606 GCA_964613755.1 uncultured Demequinaceae bacterium
GAATCCCCAGCACCAGACGCCTCCGTCGCCGGTCACTGCACATGCCTGCCGATTCCCTCCACCGAGCTGGCGAACGTCCGTGAGTCCCGTAGCGTCCACGGGAACCAGGCGGGGCTCCCATGTTCCTTCTCCGAGATCGTCCCCGTAGTCCCCGCCCCAGCACTGCACCGTGGCGGTGTCGGTGACTCCACACGTGTAGTCGCTTCCAACGCTGACCGCAACAATTCCGTCGACGAGTGACGCCGGGCCGAGGTCGAGGGCCGCGCCTGCGAAGCCGCGTCCCAGCTGGCCTTCGAGGTTCCGTCCCCAGCACCACACCGATCCGTCCGAGAGCGCGGTGCACGCGTGCTCCCACCCGACGGAGACCGACACGGGCGACGCCCCGGCCTGTTCCGCGCTGAGGACGAACGTCGGGGGGCCAAGGTCGATCATCGCCCCACCTTCGATCGCGGAAGGAGAAGGAGAGGCGGAGGGTACAGCGGACGAAGGAGACCCGCTCGTCGAGGTCGGCGAAACCGCAGCAGTGGGCGAGACGCCGCCGGCAGTTCCGGATGGGGACGACAGCATTTCGGAGGCGGACGCGCACCCGGTGGCGATAGAGGCGACGGCGAATGCCACTGCGGCGATGTGGATTCTAGCGCGACGACAGCGAGCCATGGTGCGCATCTCCCTTGGTTGCGACCGGAGTGAGCGTCGATTCGACACTAGCGCGCATGCCGCATTGAACGCCGGAATCGGCCACCGCGCTATAGTTGCGGTATGCGTGCATTCTCGCTGCTCCTTCGTTGCCGCGACGAGGCCTAACAGGCCGAATCCTCGTCGCGGAGGTTGGTGCGCCCGGCCACTAGGCCCCACCACACAGACGTAAGGATCCGAGATGAAGCACGACGAACAAGTCCGAGCGGCGCAGAAGCCCTCGGCGATGCCCATTCATAAGTACCGCGCCTTCACGCCCATCGATCTGCCCGACCGCACATGGCCGAGCAAGAAGATTGAGAAGGCGCCACGCTGGCTTTCCACCGACCTCCGGGACGGGAACCAGGCGCTCATCGAGCCCATGAACCCTGCGCGCAAGCGCCGCATGTTCGACCTCCTGGTCAAGATGGGCTACAAGGAGATCGAGGTGGGCTTCCCCGCCGCGTCGCAGACGGACTTCGACTTCGTCCGCAGCATCATCGAGGACGGCGCTGTACCCGACGACGTGACGATCTCGGTGCTGACCCAGGCGCGAACCGACCTCATCGAGCGCACGGTTGAATCGCTCGTCGGCGTCCCGCGCGGCACGATTCACATGTACAACGCGACCTCGCCGCTCTTCCGCGAGGTGGTGTTCCACAACGACAAGGCCGCCACCAAGGAGCTCGCGACGGCCGGCACGCTCGACGTCATTTCCTTCGCGGAGAAGATCCTGCCCGACGAGACGATCGTGGGCTACGAGTACTCGCCCGAGATCTTCATCGACACGGAGCTGGAGTTCACGCTCGAGGTATGCGAGGCCGTCGGCGCGTTGTGGCAGCCCGAGGCCGGGCGGGAGATCATCTACAACTTGCCCGCGACCATCGAGCGCGCCACCCCGAACGTCTACGCCGACCAGATCGAGTGGATGAGCCGTCAGGTCTCGAATCGCGAGCACGTCGTCATCTCGCTCCACCCGCACAACGATCGTGGCTGCGCCGTGGCCGCCGCGGAACTGGGTGTCATGGCAGGGGCCGATCGCGTGGAGGGCTGCCTGTTTGGTCAGGGCGAGCGCACCGGCAACGTCGACCTCGTCACGCTCGGCCTCAACCTGTTCAGCCAAGGCATCGACCCGATGATCGACTTCAGCGACATCGACGAGATCCGCCGCACCGTCGAGTACTGCACTCAGATGGACGTCCACCCGCGCCACCCGTATGGCGGCGACCTGGTCTACACGTCGTTCTCGGGCTCGCACCAGGACGCCATCAAGAAGGGCTTCGAGGCGCAGCAGAAGAAGGCCGCGGCCGCCGGGCTCACCGTCGACGAGATCATCTGGGACATGCCGTACCTGCCCGTCGATCCCAAGGACGTGGGGCGCACCTACGAGGCGGTCATCCGCGTCAACTCGCAGTCCGGCAAGGGTGGCATCGCCTACCTACTCAAGAACGATCACCACCTCGATCTCCCGCGCCGCCTGCAGATCGAGTTCGCTCGCGTCGTTCAAAGGGAGACGGACGCGCTCGGCACGGAGATCACGTCCGAGCAGCTCTGGGACATCTTCCACGACGAGTACTTGCCCGCCGCAGACGAGGCCAAGCGCTGGGGACGGTTCCGCCTCGCGGGGACGCGCACAGCCTCGACGGACGACGGTCCTGACACCTTGGAGGCGGATCTCGTGGACCTGGGCGAGGCCGTCACGGTGGACGGCGTGGGCAGCGGGCCGGTGGACGCATTCGTCCACGCGCTCAAGTCCCGCGGTGTGGAGGTCGAGGTCCTCGATTACGCGGAGCACGCAATGAGCGAGGGCGGAGACGCCCAGGCCGCGGCGTACGTGGAGTGCCAGATCGGCGACGAAATCTTCTGGGGCGCGGGCATTGACCCGTCGATCACGACGGCGACGCTCCGGGCCGTGGTGTCGGCGGTGAACCGGGCAGGACGGTAGTCCGGGTACGGCGCGCCGCGGTGTCAGCGGCACCCCTACCGACCGTGGGTGCCGATCTGGGAGCCATTTTCAGCACTAGCCGTCTGCAGGGAGTCCTGAGGGGTCCCTGCAGTCGGTGGTTGTTGGTTTGGGCGTCGTATTCCGCACTGGTTGTCGGTGGGGAGGATCCCTGAGGACTCCGAAGGGAGCGAACTCGGTGGGCCGCCAGCCGTCGGCGGGGGAACGGGCTCCGCAAGGAGGCGCGCGGGACAATGGACCGTGCCCACCTACCGCGACGAGGCGATCGTCCTCCGCACCCACAAGCTGGGGGAGGCGGACCGCATCATTACGATGCTGACGCGCGTCCACGGCAAGGTGCGGGCGGTCGCGAAAGGGGTGCGGCGCACGTCGTCCCGGATCGGATCGAGGCTCGAACCCTTCATGGTCGCGGACGTCCAGCTCTACGAGGGCCGCAACCTCGATGTCGTGAATCAGGTGGAGACCATCCAGCCGTTCGCGCGCTCGATCGCCGGGGACTACCGTCTCTACACGGCCGCGACCGCGATGGTGGAGACGGCGGACAAGCTTGTAGACCACGAGAAGGAACCCGCGCTCCAGCAGTACAGGCTTCTGCGCGGGGGTCTCAACGCGCTCGCGGGCCACGAGCACGCACCCGGCCTCGTCCTCGACGCCTACCTGCTGCGCGCGCTCGCGGTCGCCGGGTGGGCGCCGAGTTTCGGCGACTGCGCGAGCTGCGGGAAGCCTGGCCCGCACCGGGCCTTCAACGCCGCGGGGGGTGGGGCCGTGTGCGAGGACTGCCGTCCGTCGGGGGCAGCCGCCCCAGCGCCCGAGACTTTCCTCCTCCTCTCCTCGCTCGTCGAGGGTGACTGGTCCGTGGCCGACGCCGCGGACGCCCGGCACCGTCGCGAGGCCGCGGGGCTCGTCGCGGCGTACGCCCAGTTTCACCTCGAACGGAAGGTTCGGAGCCTCGGTATGGTGGACCGGAC
>CAZTJX010000195.1:0-3523 GCA_964613755.1 uncultured Demequinaceae bacterium
GTGGATGCTCACGTCGCCGAGTACGCACATCGATTCCACTTGGATGACGCCGTGGTGGTAGCCGTGGCATCTCCCGACGGAAAGACAGCCATCGTGACCGTCGCCGTCGTCGTTCGGCCGCTCTTCGGGCTCGAGGCGCTCCTGCCGTGGGCGGACGGGATCACGCTCACGGCGACGTCGTCGGCCCGGGCCTACTAGCCGTAGCGCCCGGACACGCAAACGGGCGGGCCACCCTCGGCCCGCCCGCAGCGTCGTTCGCTGTGTCCGTTCAGTGCCGGCCTACTTCGCCAGATCGGCCGCCTCGGCCGCCGCGGTTGCAGCCTCCCAGGCGTCGGCGATGGAGATATTGCCCTCCTGGATGTCGTCGAGCACGTGCTCCATTGCGGTCCTCACGGCCAGGTTGTTCGGCGCGTAGTAGAGCGGCTCCGGGATGTCGAGGACGGACTTGGAGTAGATGGTCCCGTACGGGGCGTTGTTGAAGAACTCGTTCGTGAAGTTCTTGGCCGACTCGCTCTCCAGCAGGGCCTTCTGGGCCGAGAGCGTCCCCGTGGCGTCCATCATCGCGATCTGCTGCTCGGGCTCAAGGAGCCACTGGATGAACTCCCAGCCGGCCTGCTGCTCCGCCTCGGTGTTGCCCTTGGGAAGGGTGAAGAAGGAGCCGCCCATGTTTCCACCGGGGCCGGGAAGGTCGGCGACGTCCCATCGACCCGTGAAGGTCTCGGCGTCAACCTGGGTGCTGATGTATCCGAGCATCCACTGCGGGCACAAGGTGGCCGCGAAGGCGTCCGTCGAGAGCGCGGCGTTCCACTCGGTCGCCAGGGGCGGGATGTTCGCCGAGAGATCCGCCGAGATGACGCCGGTGGCGATCTCGAATGCGGGCTTGACCGACTCGAGGTCGAGCGTCTGGGTCAGGTCGTAGAACGCGTAGCCCGTGCCGAGCTGCATGACGGCCGGGTTCAGCACCGTCGTAGCGTCATCGAGGAAGGGCTTGCCGGTCTCGGCGACGTACTTCTGGCCCTCGGAGACGAAGGCGTCCCAGCCGCCACTCATCGCGGCGGACACGGCGTCCCTTTCGAAGTCCAGCCCGGCGGCCTCGAAGAGGTCGGTGCGGTAGCACAGGGCGAGTCCGTAGACGTTGTTGGGGACGCCGATGACGACGGACTGGTCGGCGTTGGCCGCCTCCGCCCATGCCCAGTCGAGGAAGCTGTCCTTGTAATCGTTGGCACCCACCTCGGCCAGGTTGACGAAGCCGTCGGACTGCGTGACGAAGCGCGTGATGTAGCCCTCGTCGATCGCCATCACGGTGGGGGCGCCCGAACCGGTGATGATCGCCTGCTGGAGGGTGTCGTGCTGGGCGGCGTAGGCGCCCGTCTCCAGGGTGAGGTCCACCCACGGGTGGGACTTCTCGTACTTCTCCTCGAGATCGACGAGGCCGAAGTTCCCGTAGTAGCCCACGGAAATCGACACCGGATCACGCGATGGCCCGGTCACCACGGGTTCGTCGGTGCCGCATGCTGAGAGAAGGAGCGCCGAGGCGGTTCCGAGCGCGAGAGCGCTCACCGCGCGGGTGCGTGTCCAAGTCATGTGTCAGTCCCCTTACGTGGAGTGATTCGCACTCCGCTGCGACCCAGATTCTACTGTATCGAGACTTTGGTCGGGGTTGGCACGGATTCCGACGCCCAAGGTGTGTCATGGGGCCGAGGCGGTCGTCGGGGCGCCCATCCATTCGCGAGAGGACGGCAAGGGGAAGCGGCTCCCGTAGGCTCGACGCGTGGCCACTATCGAATTCCCCGCCGAGATCGCGGCGCTTCGCGCAACCTACGCGCAGATCGAGTCCGTCCTGAACCCCGCCTCTTTGCGAGCCGCGATCGAGGCGCTCTCCGCCGAGGCCTCCGCCCCGGACCTCTGGGACGATCAAGAGAAGGCGCAGAGGGTCACCACCGAGCTTTCGCAGGCCCAGGGCGAGCTCGAGCGGCTCACGAGCATGGGTTCGCGCATCGACGACCTTGAGGTGCTCGTCGAGCTGGCGGGGGAGGCGGATGACGACGCGGCGACACTCGCCGAGGCGGAGGCGGACCTCGCGGCGATACGCGCCGACTTGGGCGCACTCGAGGTTCGCACCCTGATGACGGGCGAGTGGGACAAGCGAGACGCGGTGGTGTCGATCCGGTCCGGCGCGGGCGGCGTGGACGCCGCCGACTTTGCCGAGATGCTCCTGCGGATGTACCTCCGCTGGGCCGAGCGCCACGGGTACCCCACGCGCGTCCTCGACACGTCGTACGCCGAGGAGGCCGGACTCAAGTCGGCGACCTTCGAGGTCAACGCCCCCTACGCCTACGGCATCCTCTCCGTCGAGGCCGGAACGCACCGCCTCGTGCGGATCAGTCCCTTCGACAACCAGGGGAGGCGCCAGACGTCCTTCGCGGCCGTCGAGGTGATTCCGCTCATCGAGCAGACGGACCACATCGAGGTTCCCGAATCCGAGATCAAGGTGGACGTCTTCCGTTCCTCCGGACCTGGCGGCCAGTCCGTCAACACGACCGACTCGGCCGTGCGACTCACCCACCTCCCGACGGGCATCGTCGTATCGATGCAGGACGAGAAGAGCCAGATCCAGAACCGCGCGGCCGCCCTTCGCGTGCTCCAGTCGCGGCTCCTGCTCCTGCGCAAGGAGCAGGAGGCCGCGCAGAAGAAGGAGTTGGCAGGGGACGTCAAGGCGTCCTGGGGCGACCAGATGCGCAGCTACGTCCTCCAGCCGTACCAGATGGTCAAGGACCTCCGCACGGAGCACGAGTCCGGCAACACCCAGGCCGTTTTCGACGGCGAGATCGACGACTTCATCGACGCGGGGATTCGCTGGCGCCGGTCCGGCGGCGCGTAGCTCCTCAAGGGTCGAAGGTCCCCGGGTCCAAGGTCCCTCGGTCGATGGTCCCGAGCCCCAAGGTGAGGCCACGCTTACCGTTGGTATGTCCGATCGACACCGCACCGCCGCCCCACAAGGGCGGGCCCCTGGGAGGAAACCCGCGATGACAACGACCGCGAACGTCAGCACGATCGAAGAGGACGGCACCACGGCCACCTCGGGCGCCTGGCGGGGCTTCACCCCCGGTGCATGGCAGGACGCCATCGATGTCCGCGACTTCATCCAGTGCAACTACACCCCGTTCGACGGCGACGGATCCTTCCTTGCGAGCGCCACGCCCCGCACGCAGGCCATCTGGGATCGCCTCACCGCGATGTTCCCGGAAGAGCGCGAGCGCGGCGTCTACTCCATTGACCCCGCCACCCCCTCCTCCATCACCGCGCACGACCCCGGCTACGTCGACCAGGATTCCGAGCTCATCGTCGGCCTCCAGACCGACGCGCCCCTCAAGCGCGCGATCATGCCGTACGGCGGCTGGCGCATGGTCGCCAACGCCCTCGACACCTACGGCTACGACGTCGATCCCATGCTCGAGAAGGTCTTCACCGAGTACCGCAAGACCCACAACGACGGCGTCTTCGACGTCTACCCCCCGAACGT
>CAZTJX010000196.1:0-3515 GCA_964613755.1 uncultured Demequinaceae bacterium
AAGAGTGGATCGACTTCAAGCGGACCAAGGAGATTGACCCCATCCGCTTCCGTCCCCACCCGCACGAGTTCGAGCTCTACTTCGACATCTAGGCCGAACCGAGTTCTAGGCGGCGGGATCCCCTTCGGGGGGGTCCCGCCGTTCTCCTTTCCGAAGACCCTCTCTTCCGCGGGAAGGGTGTCGCCGTCCGGAGGTGGGGTCTCGCCCTCCTCTTTCGTCGGAGGGCGCGCTACCGCGCGTGCTCGGGTTGATGCGCCTCGTGGCGGCCATGCGGGCGATCGTCCGACGGTCGCCCCTTCCCGGAGACCACCTTGATCACGATGAAGGCGAGCGCGGCCGCGACGAGGCACACTACCGAGACGACAAGCACGCGGCCGGCGAAGGCGTCGAGCGAGTCTTGCTGGGCCACCTTGAGGAGTGCGCTGCCCAGGTCGCCCTCAACTCCGCCCGGGAGGCGGCCCGCGATTCGCTCGACGGTCAGCCACTGAAGGATCGTCCACAGGGCTCCCGCGCCGAGCCCCGCCCAGAGCAAACCGAGCGGGATGAGCCACCGTTTGCGCGGCGTGAGCGCGATGCCAGCCCCGATGAGGAGGAGCCCCGCCCAGCCTGCCCACGTCGCGAACCGATCGATCCACCCATACGTACCCCGGATCTTGCCGAACGCATTCGCGTCTGCGACCTCCACATCGATGGCGGGGAGGGTCATCGTGGGAACGAGCGGGCCAACCACTGGCGTGCTCGCGACGGTCTCATTCAGGACGGCGCTGACATCGAGGTGTAGCGTGAGCGGCTCGCCTTCCGACGCCGGGGACGTCAGTTGTTCGGCGAAGTCGGCCCTTGCCTCGTCGACGCTCTCGGCCAGGCTCGCCTGAAACTCAGGCGAGACGACGGCGGCCGCCACGGCGTCGTCCATGGTCCCCTGGAGACCCAGCGCGGCGAGATCGACGCCGTTGTCCGAGAGCGTGGTCGTGACGAGCACCTGCGCCTTCTCCGTGATGAAGTCCGTGACCGCGGGCTGCTCGACGACTTTCTGGACGACGCCTGTCACCACGGTGCCGTCCTCGACCGTCTTCACGACGAGCGCACTGACCCCCCACAGGACGAGTGCGATGACCCCCAGCACGAAGCAGATGGTTGCGAAGAACCGGCGCAGAACCTTCATCATTCCTCCTTCTTCCAACCGTAGAAGACCCTCTCGGTCACCGTACGAGCACGGCGCGCCGCGCGAGCGTAGTTGTCATCAAGTTGTGCTCCCGTCCACCCGTCGCCGAGGATTCCCGCGAGTACCTTGAGTTCGCGCGCGTCCGAGGGGATGACGTCGGTTCGCTGACTCGCGTAGCCCCGCAGTGCCATGGCCCCACGCAGGCGCGTTGCGAGCCGCCAGGCCTCTCCCAGCACCGCGGAATCTGCCTCGGTCAGCACCCCCGACTCGACGGCGGCGTCCAGCGCTGGGAGCGTCAGTGTGGTGCGAAGTCCTGGGTTCTTGCTCACGTGGCGCAGTTGAAGCAACTGAATCGTCCACTCCACATCGGCGAGACCACCGGGGCCGAGCTTCACGTGGCGGCGCGGGTCGATGCCGCGCGGGAGGCGTTCCGACTCCATCCGGGCCTTGAGCGTCCGCATCTGCTTGAGGGCATCAGAGGTGAGCTCCGCGGGGAACCGGATGGGGTCGATCAACTCGACGAAACGATCGCGCAGGGCGGGGTCGCCCGCGGCCGGGCGGGCTCGAAGCAAGGCCTGCGCCTCCCACGGCTCAGACCATCGCCCGTAGTACTCCGCCGTCGAGGCGAGAGAGCGCGCGAGCGGGCCGTTCTTGCCCTCGGGGCGGAGGTCGGCGTCGACGGCCAGCGGCGGCTGCGCGTTGCCTGCCTGCAGCAGGTGTCGCACCTTGGCGGCGACGTGCTGGGCGACGCGGTCGGCCTCCGCGTGATCGGCTCCATCGTGAGGCTCGTAGATGAACATAACGTCGGCGTCGGAGGGGTAACTCATCTCCATGCCGCCGTAGCGGCCCATGGCGATGATCGCCATGTCGAACGGAGCTGCGGCGCTATCGATCTCGGCCATCGCGATGCGAAGCGCCCCTCCCAGGACGACGTCCGCGACGCGGGTGATGGTGATCGCGGCCTCGACGGTGTCGAGCAGTCCCAGGACGTTCGCGGCGGCGGTTCGCGCGAGCTCGCGCCTGCGTAGTCCCCGGAGCGCCGTGATGCACTGGTCCACGTCCTGCGAGCGGGTGAGGATTGCGTCCGCCTCCGTAAACAGGCGCGACTCGTCGCGCGGCTTGAGGTCCTCGTCCTTGTCGAGCCAGGTCACGTCCTCCGCCGAGGCCAGCAGGGTCTGCGTCACATAGGCCGACGTCGATAGGAGACGCGCGAGCCGTTCCGCCGCCGTTCCCGAGTCGCGGAGTAGCTTGAGATACCACGCGGCATCCTTGAGCTGCTCGGAGAGGGTCCGGAACGCGAGGAGGCCCGCATCCGGATCGGCCCCCTCGGCAAACCATCCAATCATGGCGGGCAGGAGTTGCCGATGAATCGCCGCCTTGCGCGACACCCCCTCGGTGAGGGCCGCGAGGTGACGCTGAGCCGACTCTGGGTCCACATAGCCGATGGCCGCGAGCCGCTCGCGCGCCGCCTCGCTGTCGAGCGACGCCTCTCCCGCTCCCAGCCGGGCGACGACGGGCAGGATCGGCCGGTAGAACATCTCGAGGTGCATGGAACGGACGTCGCGGCGAATCGCCGACCAGTCGGAGAGAAGGGCCTCCTCGGTGGGGAAACCCGACGCCCGGGCGAGCGCCCGGAGTCCCTCGTCCGTCTCGGGAAGCAGGTGAGTACGCCGCATCCTCATCATCTGAACCCTGTGCTCCCACACCCGGAGTTGTCGGTAGGCATGGTCCATCCGATCGGCCTCATTGCGGCCCACGTATCCGCCCTTGCGCAGGGCCGCGAGCGCGGCGAGGGTCGGCGCGATCCGGAGCGCCTCGTCCGCGCGACCGTGGACGAGCTGCAGCAGCTGGATGGTGAACTCGACGTCGCGAAGGCCGCCGGGGCCGAGCTTGATCTGCCGTTCCGCCTCCGGAGCCGGAACGTGGTCCTCTACCCTTCGGCGCATCGCCTGGGCGTCCTCCACGAAGTTCTCGCGCTGCGAGGCCTCCCACACCATGGGACCGACCGCTGCGATGTAGGCCTCGCCGACCTCCCGGTCACCGGCCACGGGCCGCGCCTTGAGCAGGGCCTGGAACTCCCATGTGCTTGCCCACCGTTCGTAGTAGGCGCGATGGGCCGCGACGTTGCGCACGAGCGCTCCGTCCTTCCCCTCGGGGCGTAGGTTGGCGTCCACCTGCCACAGGGCGGGCTCGCTCGATGCCCGGTCGCAGGCACGGGCCGCGGCCGTCGCGAGGCGCGTCGCGATGGCGATCGAGCGCTCGTCGTTCGCGCCCGACCCCGGCTCGGCGACGAAGATGACGTCGACGTCGGAGACGTAGTTGAGCTCCCTCGCGCCGCACTTGCCCATCGCAA
>CAZTJX010000197.1:0-3501 GCA_964613755.1 uncultured Demequinaceae bacterium
CTCGGGGAGGTCCTCGAGGGTCGACGCTCGGGCGGCGGGAGCGACGGAGCGCGAGGGGGCGGCAAGATCCATGAGTTCGGTCTCGGTGAGCCAGCGCGATCGCTCGTCGTCCGCGACGATGCTGCGCGCCGCGTGGTGGTACGTCCACACGGCCTCGATCGTGCGGCTGCCGTCCACGTACCGCGCGACGACGCGCCACGGCTCGGGGGAGACGCGGAACGCGTCCCACGAGAGGGCCTTGGTGGGAATGCCGCGCGACGCAAGCCGGTCCGTCACGACCTCGCCCAGCGTCGGCGCCCCCGTCTCCCGGCCCACGCGCGTCGAGCGGGCGAGCTCGCAGATGTAGGCGCGTTCCGCGAGGATCGGACCCTCGTAGCGCTCGATGCTCGTCAGCGGCGCCCCGGAAAGCTCCGCGAGCTCCTCGGCGGTGAAGCCCGCGCGAATCCGCCGCTGGATCTCCTTGGGGCTCAGCGTCGCCGGCGTGCCGGGCTCGCCCTCGTCGGCGCGCGAGACGGCCAGCTTGAGTTCCTCGGTCACGGGCAGCGTGTACTGGTCTCCGCCGTCGGTGGAGACCACAAGATCGTGTCCGTCGTTCGCGGGACCCACGAGCCTCACGTGTGCCATGCCGTCAGGGTGTCACGGGAGGGGGGTCCCGGCGCGGAGGCACGCGGACGATGCGGCACGATGGAGGCATGACCGATCCCCACGAATTGCTCACGATCGCCCGCAGCCTGGCCCAGGAGGTCGGCGAGATGATCGTCGCCGCGCGCACGGGTGAGGTGACCGTGGCGAGCACCAAGTCGAGCGACATCGACCCCGTGACGGCCATCGACATCGCCGCGGAGAAGCTCCTGCGCGAGCGCCTCGCGGCGCTTCGGCCCGACGACGCCGTGCTGGGGGAGGAGAGCGCGGACACGGCCGGGACGTCGGGCGTGACGTGGGTGCTCGACCCCATCGACGGCACCGTGAACTACCTCTACGGATTGCCTCATTACGGGGTATCCGTGGCCGCGGTGAGCGGTTCGACTCGACCACAGGAGTGGACGGCGCAGGCGGGGGCGGTATTCGAGGGTGGAACCGGCAGGCTCTACTCGGCCGGTCGGGGCCTCGGTGCGTGGATGACAGAGCCGAGCGGCGGGCCGGACAGCGTACCGACGCGCATCGTCCCGCGTCCCGGTCCGGAACTCTCGCGGACGTTGCTAGGCACGGGCTTCCAGTACATCGCCGAGCGCCGCGCGCTCCAGGGCGACGTTGCGGCGAAGATGCTCCCGCAGGTGCGAGACATCCGCCGCCTCGGTAGCTGCGCCCTCGATCTCTGCTACGTGGCCGCGGGAAATCTGGATGCCTACTACGAGCACGGGCTCAACGCCTGGGACTTCGCGGCGGGCGCCCTGATCGCCCAGGAGGCGGGCGTTCGGGTTGAGGGATGGGACGGCGCGCCGCCCGATACTTCCTTCGCGGTGGCGGCCCGTCCGGAGACCTTTGACGCCCTCCACGAGGCGCTCTCCGGCGCCGGAGCGAGAGCGATGTGGGCCACGCCGACCGCAGGAGTTTGATTTCTGCGGATTTTCGGGCAGAATGCGTGCGCCTGAGGGAACAAACCGCGGGCCGAAAGCATTCAGTACCGTGGATGACCCATGAAGGAGGGCGCACCACCGATGGCCACCGATTACGACGCCCCGCGGAAGTCCGACGACGACATCTCCGCCGACTCGATCGAGGAGTTGAAGGCGCGCCGCTCCGACAAATCCTCGGGCGTGGTCGACGAGGATGAGGTCGAGGCTGCCGAGGGGTTCGAGCTTCCCGGCGCGGACCTATCCGGCGAGGAACTCTCGGTGCGCGTGCTGCCGCCCCAGCAGGACGAGTTCACGTGTATGCAGTGCTTCCTGGTCCACCACCGGTCCCAGCTGGCCGCGTGGAAGAAGAACCAGCCGATCTGCTCGGAGTGCGCCGCGTAGGGGCGTAGCCCCCTCCGCGCT
This sequence comes from uncultured Demequinaceae bacterium, assembly GCA_964613755.1. Lineage (GTDB taxonomy): Bacteria > Actinomycetota > Actinomycetes > Actinomycetales > Demequinaceae > JAFGBM01. Next base: position 1,980 of record CAZTJX010000197.1, read on the forward strand.
GAGTCATGCCATCCCCCGTCATGGGCCCTATCGATGTTCTGGTTTCCACCACAGGGCCGGACGTTCCACTCCCGACGTACGCCCATCCCGGCGACGCCGGGGCCGACATCACGACCCGCGTCGCCGTGACGATCGCGCCGGGAGAGCGCGTCACGGTCCCCACGGGCCTGATGATCGCGTTGCCCTCCGGCTACGCCGCCTTCGTGCACCCGCGCTCTGGCCTCGCGGCCAAGCACGGCCTCACCATCGTAAACGCGCCGGGGACGGTCGACGCGGGATATCGCGGCGAGATCTCCGTGACGCTCCTGAACACGGACGCCGCCGAGCCCGTCGTCCTCAAAGCCGGCGATCGGATCGCTCAGCTCGTCATCCAGGCGGTGGAGTGCGTCGCCTTCGTGCCGGTCGACTCCCTGCCCGGTTCGCACCGAGACGAGGGCGGCTTCGGCTCGTCGGGAGCCGCCTCGTGACCGAGGAAATTCGAGCCGACGTCATCCCCGTGGAGCGCGCCAGGGAGGGTGAGGTCGTGCGCCTACGCGGAACCATCGGCTCCATTGTCATCGAGCCCCGGGGCGCCGCCCCGGCTCTCACCGCATCGATCGACGACGGTACGGGCGTCATCGAGGCGGTCTTCATGGGGCGTCGAGACATTCCCGGAATCGAGCCAGGGCGCGTGGTGACCATCCACGGACGGGTGGCGCAGGGCGCGGTCGGTCTTCTCATCTTCAATCCCTGGTATCAGCTTGAGGGATCCGAGGCGTGAGCACCTCGGGATGGCTCTCGGCGGCGGGAGAGGAGTTCTCCGCGCGCGACAGCGTAGGCGGAGTACGTGGCCTCATCGAGTCGAGCGCCCCTGGCGTCGTCTTCGTCACGACCTACCTCATCTGGGGAGGCTTCCGCATCCCCACCATCGCGGCGTGTGCCGTCGTCGTCCTCATGGTCGCGGTGCGCCTCCTCCAGCGCACCCCCGTGACCCAGGCCCTGGGAGGCGTCCTGGGTGTGGGCCTTGGCGCGCTATGGGCCTGGCGCTACGGTGACGCCGGCGGGTACTACGTTCCCGGCCTCTGGACGAACGGGGTCACCCTCGGAGCGCTCGTGCTGTCGATCGCCATCGGATGGCCGGTGGTGGGAGTCGTCGTCGCGATCGCCCGCGCGCACGGCATGGAATGGCGGCACGACCCGCGCCTGCGACGGAGGTTCGCGCTCGCCACCTGGATCATGGCGGGGCTCTTCGCCCTCAAACTCGCGGTGCAGTTGCCCCTGTACTACGCGCACCAGGTCGCGGCGCTCGGGATCGCCAAGCTGGCGATGGGGATTCCGCTCTTCGTCCTGGTCGCGTGGGCTATTTGGCTGATGGTGCGGAACGAAGAACTTCCTCGAGCGCCAGCGGATCAGCCTCAGCAGACACAATGAAAAGCATCTCGTCCCCAGCCTCGAGAGTGTGATCCGGGGTTGGCGCGATCGTGCGGTCTCCGCGGACGATGGCCGCGAGCACCACGTCGTTGGGCCAGCGAATCTCCTTGAT
>CAZTJX010000198.1:0-1002 GCA_964613755.1 uncultured Demequinaceae bacterium
CCTCGACCCGGTAGCCCGAACGCTTGAGGTCGATGGCGAGGAGGTCTCGCTGTCCAATCGGGAGTTCCAGCTCGCTCACCTACTGATGTCTCGCGCGGGACAGACGGTGACGAGGGCCGAGGCCCTTGAGCATGTGTGGGGATCTGCAGCGCGCGACAACGTCCTCGACGTGTACGTCCGCTACCTGCGCTCGCGCATGGGCGCTGGCGCCATCAAGACCGTGCGTGGCAAGGGCTACCAGTTCGTCGGATGACGGGAGCCGGCCCGACACCAATCGTCCCATCGGCCGATGACCGCCCCCGCCCAACGCCCCTACCATCGGGGGATGGAGTCCCGACCGCCCAACCGGTACCTCGGCCCGATCCGGCTCGTCGACGCGCTCATCGCCCTTGGGCTCCTCGCGCTCGGGATCCTCTACGTGACCCCGGAGGCCACCGCAGTATCCGACTCGCTTCGTCTCAGGGACGCGCTGGGATTCGGCCTTCTCGCGGCCCAGACGCTTCCGCTGGCCTGGCGCCATAGCGCGCCCCGGGCGGTCGTGTCGGTCGTCATGTTCGCCTGGATCATCGATCGGGCGATCGGTTATGACTTCTCGCTCGCAACATTGGGGCTGGTCGTCGCCATCCACGGCGTGGCGGCCTACGCACCACGGCGTCAGGCCTTCGTCTGGGGCGGCGTAGTTGCGGTGATCGCCATGGCCTGGACGGCCGTTGGCGTCGCCTATTCGGCCCAGGTCGACCTCCGCGTCTTCTTCACGATGTTCCTCTGGGTCGGGCTTCCCTTCGCGCTCGGGCGGGGCGACGCGTTCGTCAGGGAGCGGATTACCGAGCTCGAAGTCAGGAACCAGACGGCCGAGATCGCCCACCACGACGCGGCCGATGCGGCCGTGCGCACCGAGCGCGCCCGCATCGCCCGCGAGCTCCACGACGTCGTCGCGCACGAGATCACCGTGATGACTCTGCAGGCCGAGGGAGCGCGACGGGCGGTGGGGGACAAGGACCC
>CAZTJX010000198.1:1012-3499 GCA_964613755.1 uncultured Demequinaceae bacterium
GACTCCGGTCGCAAGGGGCTCGCAGAGATGCACCGCATGATCGGGGTGCTCCGGGACACGTCCGAGGGCGATGGTCCCGCGACCGAACCGCGCGTCGGCACCGCTCACTCGCCGGCGCGGACGGACTTCCTCTCCCCGATGCCCTCGCTCGCGGCCCTTCCCGTCCTCGTCAAGCAGGTGGACGACGCGGGCATGCCCGTCGACCTCCGGGTCCGGGGCAGCTCCCACGTCCCCGCCGGCGTCGAGCTCAGCGCGTACCGCATCGTCCAGGAGGCGCTGACGAACGCCCTCAAACACGCGGGACCTGGCGCCCAGGTGAGCGTCGATGTCGAGCGCGCGCGCACCGCCGTCACCATCACGGTCGAGGACGACGGCCGCGGCGTTATCAGCGACGCGACTCAGGGGGGAAGCGGGCAGGGCCTCGCCGGAATGCGCGAGCGAGTCGCGGCCCTCGGTGGAACGATCGAACTCGGCTCGCGCCCCGGGGGCGGATACCGGATCCGCGCGGTCTTGCCCTCCCACGACGACGTCGTCAACACCCCGAGCCGCGAGCGCAAGGATTCGATCGCCGAGATCGCCTCGCTCGTCGAGACCTCCGGAGAGGATCGCTCGTGATCCGGGTGCTGCTCGTCGACGATCAGGCGATGGTGCGAGCCGGGCTTCGGATGATCCTCGACTCCGAACCCGATATCGAGGTCGTCGGGGAGGTCGAGGACGGAGAGGGAGCCGCCGCGGCCGTCGCGAAGCACCTTCCCGACGTGATCCTCATGGATATCCGCATGCCCGGGATGGACGGGCTCGCCGCCACCCGAGAGGTCATTGCCGCGCACCCCGAAGCCAAGGTCGTCGTGCTGACGACGTTCGACCTCGACGAGTACGTGTACGGCGCCCTACGCGCTGGCGCGTCCGGCTTCCTCCTCAAGAGCGCGGACGGCGACACGCTCGTCAACGCCGTGAAGATCGTGGCGGGGGGCGAGGCGCTTCTCGCTCCGGAGGTCACGCGCCGCGTGATCGAGGAGTTCGCGCGCGCGACCCGGGACGCCACCGCCCCGGGAACCGAACACGTGATGACGGAGGAGGCCATCGGCGACCTGAGCGAGCGCGAGGTCGAGGTACTCCAGCTCATGGCGCAGGGCATGTCGAACCAGGAGATCGCCAAGGAGCTCTTCCTCTCGTCGACAACGGTCAAGACGCACGTGTCCCACATCCTGACCAAGCTTGGGGTCCGGGACCGCGTGCAGGCGGTCGTCGAGGCCTACGATTCCGGGATCGTCGCGCCGCGCGGGTAGGCCGTTGCCATGAACTCAACGCTGCCCACTACCATGCGTCCGCGCGTTCGACTTGTGCGCGACGCGAAGATCATTTGTAGCAGTTGATCGCTCCATTGGTGTCGAAGTCAACTTCCATGGCTTGTTGAACGAGTTCCTCGGGAGTCGCCAACCGATCGGTCGCATGCCCGTGATCCTCAAGACACTTTCGGATCACCGGGGCCTGCTCCTTGAGGTACGCGTCGCGGGTCTCCTGGGAACTCGGCTGAAGCTGGTACACCTTGTTGACCCAGAACCCCTCGCGCTTCCCGCATGCGTCCATCATCGGCTCGAGACGGGTGAGGGTCTCGTCGTCCTTCGCCAGCGCCATGTACATTGGCACAACAAGACCGGAGTCCTCGACGTTTTCGTAGTACGTGCCCGAGCCGCCGCCCTCGATATAGCAGTCGAGGGTAGAAAGCGCGGCCGAAAGTGCTTGTTCGAAGGTGAGTACGCCCTCTACCTGGGCCTCTCGCAGGATGCTCAACTGGTCATCGCTGGCTCCCCCGGCTTCGGCCTGCTCGATGGCGACTTTCACCTGGTCCACGAAGGCCGCCGGATCGACGCCCCCGTTTCCTGAGGGGTCTCCTGTGCCAGCCGAGCATCCCGAGACGACTAGGCATCCCATCAAAGCGACGGGCACGCGCATGCTTCGACGGGGTGGGTCGACGATTGGAGTGGAACTGAGTCGTGACTTCAGCCTCATGGGGATTCTCCTTTGGTGGCACTGCGGCGCTGCTCCAAAGAGCAGCGCCGCAGTGCCGAACGGTGCGAACGACTAGTGGTTTCCGTGATAGACCTTCATCGCGGTGAAGGCATAGCTGCCTGACACTCCTTGGCCAGCGCCGCTGGTGCCCCAACTTGGGGAGGACACTTCGAAGTAACCACCCGAGTAGGTGCCCTTGCCCCGCACCCCAATATCACGCGCAAAACTTGGCACCTCTACAGCTTTGACAGTCTGGGCGAGACGTTGCCTGTAGGTATGGCCTCCGTCGATACTGTTCCAACCGGAGTTGGTTTGCCAGCCGGTGATGTAATACGCCGATGCCGGAGTGGCCGTTAGTGCAAGCGCAAACGTAGCCACCGCGATGACACCCACTTTGCGTGCTTTCCCCATCATATTCTCAACTCTGCATAGATTCGCGTTGTTCAACACGAAATCTGTGATTGACGCCCAGCA
>CAZTJX010000199.1:0-3477 GCA_964613755.1 uncultured Demequinaceae bacterium
CCTTGAGGGACAGTGCCCGAACATGCTCGGGGTCGAGCCCGAGCTCGCGGGCGAGGGCCCCGAGGGCCCGCGAGACGCGCGCGCCCGCCGGATCCTCGGGGATTCCCGCGGTGAAGGACATATCGAGTTTCACCCCTGAGACCGGGAGGTCCCTGAGGTAGGACAGCGGAGAGACCCCCGTCCCGAAGTCATCGAGGAGGATGGGAATCCCCGCATTGCGCAGCTCTGTCAGCTCGTGGCGGATGCGCGTGTTGGGCGACACGAGAGACGCCTCCGTCAGTTCCACAACGAGCCGGTGCGGCGACAGGTGGTGTCGCGCGATACTCGTGAGGACCTTGTCGGCGAACTCGCTGTCTCCGAGTTCGTCCGCCGAAACGTTCAGAGACACCCACGTGTGGCTGTCACGGTTCTCGGCGAGGAACTCTGCGACCTCGTCAACGAGCATCGATCCAAGCTCCACGCTGAGTTGACGGTCATTGATCAGGGGAAGGAAGGCTCCGGGAAGCAGGAGCCCGCGCGTGGGGTGCTGCCACCGAACAAGGGCCTCATACCCAACGACGGTCCGATCGGACAACTCAAGGATCGGCTGATAGTGAAGAACGAGGTCGCCGTGCTCGATCGCCGCCCTGAGTTCGAGGATGAGATTGCCGTGAGACTCGGCATCGAGGCGCATCGACGACACGTACATCTCCGTGCGGCTCTTGCCCGCCGCCTTCGCCCGATACATCGCCGCATCCGCCGCGTTAAGGAGGCTTGCCATCCCGTCCGCGAGCGTCTCCGCATCGGCAAGCGCAATCCCCACGGAGGCGTGAAGATTCAACTGATGACGCTTGAGCGACAGCGGTTTGCGTAGTCCCTCATGAATCGCCTCGGCGACGGCGACGGCGGTATTTGCGGCGCTCACCTCGTCGATGATGACGATGAACTCGTCACCCCCGATGCGCGCGACCTTGCCGTGTCGGCCTGCGGCGGTCTCGAGCACCCTCGCGGTGTGAAAGAGCGCATCGTCGCCCACCGCATGGCCATAACGATCATTGAGACTCTTGAAGCCGTCGAGGTCGACGGCAAGAACCGCGACCCTCCCGATCGCGTCGGGTTGCCCGACGGCCTTCTCCAGCACATCGTTCATGAGGGTTCGGTTGGCGAGTCGCGTGAGGGGATCGTGCTCGACGGCGTGGGCCATCTGATCCGAGTGGACGCGATCCTGCGTCGTGTCGCGCAACTGGACCACGTAGTGATCGGGAGCGCCTCCTGGATGGCGCACAAGCCCGACGTTCAGCGCGGCGTAGGCGACGAGGCCGTCCGACTTGACGAAGCGCTTCTCGATCACGAAGCGTGGCTGCGAGCCATCGTAGAGACGCTTGAGGTCGTCGCGCTCCTTGGAGACATCCGCGGGGTGGGAGAGGGCGGCGAACGGCGTGCCACGCAACGCGGAAACCGTCGATCCAAGCATCTCGGCGAAGGCGCGGTTCACCTCCATGAGACGCCACTCAAGGTCAACCAGCGCCATGGCGACCGGGGCGTTCTCCATCGCTTTCCTGAACTGTTGGTCGGTGCGATTCTTGGTCTCTGTCACCTCGCTCGACGTCGCTGAGTCGACGATTCGCGCCACGCTGACCGGACCGCTTGGGTCCGCGTCCGACACCTCGACCGTCGTCACCTGGAGCCAGCGAACGTCCTCTGTGCCTCGCCTACCGGGAACGCCGACGACCCTGGCTTCTCCCTCGCGGTTGTATCGAGCCGAGAGCACCTCCTGGAGGTTGAGGGGTCGCATCCCTTCGTCGATCGTCTTCAGCCCCAGCCGCGTGATGGGTCGCCCGATAACATCGGCGGCCGAGACCCCGAGGCTCGTCGCCGCGGCGGCGGACATCATCAGGATGTCCCCCGACGCCGAGGTGACGACGACGCCGTCACGCGAGGTCAGGAGCACGGCGTCGAGTTGCTTGCGCAGGCCCGCTGCCCGCGCGGCCGCCGCGTCTCTCGCCTGGCGCGCCTTGCCTGCGCGGTAGAACGACACAAGGCTCAGGATGGACACAGCGAGGAGGAGCGTGCTCGCCGCAATGACGAAAGCAGGCTGCTGCACCAGGCTTACGAGTCCGTCCATTCACCGTCTCCGTCGACGATCGCCTTGGTTCCCCCCAAGGGCGTGGGAACCTCCCCTCTGAGGATAGCGAGCGTCGCGGCCAGGCGGTCAGGTGTGACGAGAACCTCACGTGCCTTCGAGCCCTGCGAAGGACCGACGATCTCCCTGCTTTCGAGGATGTCCATGAGCCGACCGGCCTTCGCGAAGCCGACGCGGAGCTTACGTTGGAGCATCGAGGTCGAACCCAACTGCGTTGTGATGACGAGTTCCGCCGCGGCGAGCAACACCTCGAGATCCTCGCCGATGTCCTCGGTTGGGCGCGCCCTTTCCAGGACGGAGACGATGTCCTCGCGGTAACGGGGCTGGGCCTGGGTCTTGACGTGCTCGACGGCGGTGTGAATCTCGCTCTCGCTCACCCACGCGCCCTGGATGCGGACGGCCTTCGCTTCTCCCATGGGAAGGAAGAGCGCGTCCCCTTGGCCGACGAGCTTCTCCGCGCCCGACATGTCGAGCACGACGCGGGAGTCCGCAAGCGATGCCGTCGCGAAGGCGAGGCGGGACGGCACGTTCGCCTTGATCGTTCCCGTCACGATGTCGACGGACGGGCGCTGGGTCGCCAGAACGAGGTGGATTCCCGCGGCCCTCGCGAGCTGCGTGATGCGCTGGATCGCGTCGTCGACATCGCGGGGGGCGACCATCATGAGGTCGGCGAGCTCGTCAACGATGACGAGCAGGTACGGGTAGATCGAGAGCTTCCTGTCCGAACCGGGGAGCGGCTTCACGGCGCCGGACCGTACCGCCTTGTTGAAGTCGTCGATGTGCTTGAACCCGAACTGGGCGAGGTCGTCGTACCGGACGTCCATCTCCTTGACGACCCACTCGAGGGCCTGGGCGGCCTTCTTGGGATCGGTGATGATGGGCGTAATGAGATGGGGGATGCCCTCGTAGGCCGTGAGTTCCACCCGCTTGGGGTCCACGAGCACCAGGCGAACCTCGCTCGGCGACGAGCGCATGAGCACCGACATGATCATCGCGTTGATGAAACTCGACTTGCCAGAGCCCGTAGCACCGGCGACGAGCAGGTGCGGCATCTTTGCGAGATTGGCCATGACGTAGCCGCCCTCGACGTCCTTGCCCAGTCCGATCGCCATCGGGTGGTCCATCTTCTTGGCGAGCGGCGATCGCAGGACGTCCCCAAGCACGACGGTCTCGCGATCGACGTTCGGAATCTCGATGCCGATCGCGCTCTTGCCGGGGATGGGGCTCAGAATGCGAATGTCGGGGCTCGCGACCGCGTACGCGATGTTCTTGGCCAGCTGCGTGATCTTCTCGACCTTGACGCCGTGCGAGAGCTCGACCTCGTAGCGCGTGACCGTCGGGCCCCGCATGAACCC
>CAZTJX010000200.1:0-3461 GCA_964613755.1 uncultured Demequinaceae bacterium
AGGTCTTCGTTCCTCTCACCGTCGGCGGGGGAGTACGAACGGTCGAGGACGTGAACAATCTTCTTCGAGCGGGGGCCGACAAGGTTGGCGTGAACACAGCGGCGATTGCGCGGCCAGAGTTGATCGCCGAGATCGCCGAGAGATTCGGGAACCAGGTGCTCGTCCTGTCCGTCGATGCGCGTCGGTGCGCCGACGGGGTTGAGACCCCCTCGGGATACGAGGTTACGACCCACGGGGGCCGGCGGGGCACCGGCATCGATGCCATCGAGTGGGCCAGACGAGGAGCAGAGCTGGGCGCGGGCGAGATCCTCCTCAATTCGATGGACGCCGATGGGACGAAGGATGGCTTCGACCTTGAGATGACGCGGGACGCGCGGGCAGTCGTCGACGTTCCCCTCATCGCCTCGGGGGGTGCGGGAACCGTGGACGACTTCGTGGCCGCGGCCATGGCCGGGGCCGATGCTGTGCTCGCCGCGAGCGTGTTTCACTTCCGGACGATGTCGATCGCCGAGGTCAAGCGCGCGATGAGGGAAGCCGGGATCGAGGTTCGATGAGCGCTCGTGACGAGCGCTCCTCTGGGTACGCGCTCTCTGGCACCTTCACGCGCAAGGCGTGGGGGGTGATCCTGCACGCGCTACGCACAGAGCCGCGCCGGTTCGCGGTTTCGATCTCCGCAGCTGCGCTCTTTGGGATGCTCGTCGTGCTCTTCGGCACAATGCTCGGGGAGATTGTGGATGACGTAGTCCTACCCGGGGTCAGGGGCGAACCGATCGGCGGGCCGTGGGGCGAGATCACTCAGAAGCCGCGCGACGCGATCCTGCTTGCGGGAGGGGCCTTCCTGGCAATCGGCATGCTCAACGCCGTGCTCGTAGTCGCTCGCCGTATCGCCCAAGGCTGGGCCGTTGCAGGGGTCGGGGCCCGGCATCGCCGCGTCGTCGCCGATGCGCTCGCATCGCTTCCGCTCGGGTGGCACCGTTCCAATCCCGCGGGCCGGATGCTTTCGGCGATGTCCTCGGACTCCGAGACGGCCACCGACCCGCTGCATCCCCTCGCCTTCACGCTGGGCTCCTTCGTCATGATGATCGCCGCAGGCGTTTCCCTGGTGCTCATCGATCCGTGGATCGCCCTGGCGGGCATGGCCGTTGTCCCCGCGATCCTCGTCATCAACGTCATCTACGAGCGAGTGATCACGCCAAGATGGGACCTCGGCCAGTCGCTACGTGCACAGGTGTCCACGATCGCCCATGAGAGCTTCGAGGGTGGCACCGTCGTCAAGGCGCTTGGGGCTGAGGACCGGGAGACCGAGCGATTCCGCGTGGCAGCGGAGGGGCTTCGCGACGCGGATATCAAGGTGGGACGCACGAGCGCATGGTTCGAACCGATCATGGACCTGGTGGTTCCACTCGGATCCGTCCTGCTCATGATCGTGGGGGCCTATCGGGCCGAAGCGGGTGCGGTGACCGTCGGCGGTGTCGTCTCCGCCATCTACCTCATCACCTTGCTCGCCGTTCCGATCCGGGGAATCGGCTGGGTCCTGGGACAGATGCCGCAGGCCATCGTCGCCTTCGGGCGCATCGGTTCGATCGCCGACGCGGCGACCGAGGTTGACGAGCCTGGCCATCTCGCGATTCCCAGGGCCGGCGCGGGCGCACTCGCATTTGACGGGGCGGATATCGGTGCAGACGACGGCGACGGCGTCCTCAAGGTCCTGGTCAGGGATGTCACTCTTCACCTCGAACCGGGGACGACCACGGCCCTCGTGGGTGCGACGGGGTCGGGCAAGAGCACGGTCGCGATGGCGGCCGCGCGCCTCTCTCGTTCGGTCCGCGGCAGCGTGACGCTCGATGGCGTCGACATCGCGACCGTAGCGGCGTTGGGGGAGCATGTCGCTCTCGTGCCGCAGGCATCGTTTGTGTTCGGCTCGACGGTGCGCGACAACGTCACGCTGGGGGAGTCCTTCACCGACGACGAGGTGTGGGAAGCGCTCAGGACCGCCTCGATTCACGAGGTTGTCGAGCAGCTCGGTGAGGGGGAGACGATCGGGCTCGATGCCGTGCTGGAGGAACGGGGGATGAATCTCTCGGGTGGGCAGCGGCAGCGCATCGCGATAGCCAGGGCGCTCGTCCGAAACCCTCGCGTCCTGGTGCTCGACGACGCGACGAGCGCGGTCGATTCCCGTATCGAGCAGCAGATACTTCGCGCCCTCCGCATGGCCGGGAGCGGACCGACGGTGCTCATCATCGCGTATCGCCTCGCCTCGATTCTGCTCGCCGACCGGGTCATTCACGTCGATTCGGGTCGCGTCGTCGACGCAGGCACCCACGCCGAGTTGCTCGATCGTGACGCGGGATATCGCGAGCTCGTCACGGCGTACGAGGTCGACACGAAGAGGCGCGCAGACGAGGAAGCCGGGTGGATCAGATGAGCGACCGACCCTCCCTTATCGCAACCTTCCGGCGGGGGTTCGCGGTGAGTCCCGAGTTCAAGAAGGGGCTCATCGTCACCCTGATCCTCGCGGCGTTTGCCGCCCTCGGGCGTGCGGCTATACCCTTCCTCACCCAGCGGATCACGGACGACGGCCTCCTCGCCGAGGGCGGCGTCAACGTCCCCCTCGTTGTGCGCTACGCAGAGGCGGGCGCGGCGATCCTCGTGGCATCGACGCTCGTTGCGTGGGCCGTACGCTCACGCATGGTCACGGCGGCGGAGCGGGGCCTCGCCACGCTCCGAGTGAAGGCATTCGCTCACGTTCACCGCCTGTCGGTGCTCACGCAGAACGCGGAGCAGCGGGGTCAGTACGTCTCTCGGGTCACGGGCGACGTGGATGTCATGCGCGATCTCATGCAGTGGACCGGCGCCGCGATGCTCGTGGCGACGCTCGAGATGTTCATCGTGTTCGGCGTGATGGTGGCGTATTCCTGGGTGCTCGCGCTCATCGTGCTCGCATCGTTCGTCCCCCTCACGGCGGCGCTGTTCATCCTCCAACCGAAGGTCCGGAAGGCGTTTCAGGGGGTTCGCTCGCAGATGGCGAACCTTCTGGGTCGCACGTCGGAGCAGATCGTGGGAGTTGCGACAATCCGCTCATACGGGGTCCAGGAACGGATGCGTCAACGCCTCCGCGACGACATCGCGGGCATTCTGGCGGCCGAGAAACGGGCAAGCATCCTGGCGGCGTCGACGTTCTCCACGACCGTGCTCGGCCAGTCTCTCGCGACCGGTCTTGCCCTGGTCGTGGGGACGGGATTGGCGCTACACGGACAACTCTCGATCGGGACCGTGGTGGCGTTCGCGTTTCTTGTCTACATGTTCTCCGGTCCCCTGATGTGGATCATCGAGATGCTCGCGGAGATGCAGCGCGCGCTCGTCGGGTGGCGGCGCGTCATCGAGTTGGTGGACGCGGAGATTACGGTCACGGATCCGGGCGAGCGGGGGATCGAGCCGCAAGCGGGGCGCGTGGGACTCGA
>CAZTJX010000201.1:0-258 GCA_964613755.1 uncultured Demequinaceae bacterium
TGGCGTCGCGGGTGGCTTCGGGCGAACCAGATCCCGTCAGACCTCCAACCGTACAAGCACCCTCGCCCTCCAGCAGTGACAAGATGTACGCATGCCCGGAAAGAACCTCACGCGCCTTGAGGCGCAGGCCCGCGCGGCCGTCGTCAGCGATTGCTCCTACGAGATCGAGTTGGTTCTCACCAGCGGCCTGACCGCCTCGCCCCCCACCTTCCGCTCCACGACGCGGCTGACCTTCGCGGCGACCAAGGGCGAGTCGAC
>CAZTJX010000201.1:268-3458 GCA_964613755.1 uncultured Demequinaceae bacterium
GCATCACGCTGAACGGCACCGCCCTCGACCCGGCCAAGCACTTCAAGGACTCGCGCATCACCCTGCCGAACCTGGAGCACTCCAACGAGCTCGTCGTCGTCGCCGACTGCGCCTACATGAACACCGGCGAGGGCCTCCACCGCTTTCAAGACCCCGAAGACGGCGAGTACTACTTGTATAGCCAGTTCGAGGTGGCGGACACCCGCCGCGTCTTCGCCGTCTTCGAGCAGCCCAACGTCAAGGGCACGTTCCAGTACACGGTCACCGCGCCCGAGCACTGGGAGGTCATCAGCAATTCGCCGACGCCCAAGCCCGTCCCGGCGGGCGGCACGGTGAAGATCGGCGAGGAGGAGCGCGGCGTCGCGACCTGGGCGTTCGAGCCCACCGGCGTCCTCCCCCCGTACGTGACCACCATCGTCGCCGGCCCCTACCACCGCGTCGACGGCTCCATCCTGAGCAAGAAGGGGCGCATCGGCGCCAACGTCTACTGCCGCAAGGGGTTGGCTCAGTTCCTGGACGCGGACGTCATCCTGGACATCACGCAGCAGGGCTTCGACTTCTACGAGAAGGTCTTCGAGACCGAGTACCCGTACCCCAAGTACGACCAGATCTTCGTGCCCGAGTTCAATGCAGGCGCCATGGAGAACGCGGGTGCCGTGACGTTCCTCGAGGAGTACGTCTTCCGCTCCAAGACCGCGCAGGCGCGCATCGAGCGACGCACCATCACCGTTCTCCACGAGCTCGCCCACATGTGGTTCGGCGACCTGGTGACCATGGAGTGGTGGAACGACCTGTGGCTCAACGAGAGCTTCGCCGAGTACGTCTCCACCCTGTGCGCCGCCGACGACGTCCAGGGCCCCGGCGCGTGGACCACCTTCAACTCGCTCGAGAAGTCGTGGGCGTACCGGCAGGACCAGCTCCCGTCGACACACCCCATCGTCGCCACGATCAACGACCTCGAGGACGTCGAGCAGAACTTCGACGGCATCACCTACGCCAAGGGCGCGTCCGTCCTCAAGCAGCTCGTCGCCTGGGTGGGCCGCGACGCCTTCTTCGCCGGCGTCGCCGAGTACCTGCGCAAGCACGACCGCGCCAATGCCACGCTCCGCGACCTGCTTGTGGAGCTCGAGAAGACGTCCGGCCGCGACCTCGACTCCTGGTCGAGCCTATGGCTCGAGAAGGCGGGCGTCACGACGCTCCGACCCCACATCGTCACCGGCACCGTCGACGACGACGGCACGCCCATCATCACGGCCTTCGAGGTGCGGCAGGAGGTCCCGGACGAGTGGCCGACGCAGCGACCCCACCGCCTGGGCATCGGCGGCTACGACCTGGTCGGCACGGGCGACGGGCCCGGCCCCGTCGAGGGCGACGAGAAGGTAACCCTGGAGCGCTCCTGGTTCGTCGAGGTGGACATCGACGGCGCCTCCACCGCCGTGGCGGAGATCGTCGGCAAGAAGCGCCCCGCGCTGCTCTTGGTCAACGACGAGGACCTCGCCTACGCCAAGATCCGCCTCGACGACGTCTCGCTCGCCACCGCGATCGAGCACGTCGACCTTTTCGCGGCGTCGCTCCCCCGCTCCATGGTGCTCGCCGCGGCCTGGGACATGACGCGCGACGCCGAGATGCCCGCGCGAGCGTTCGTCGACCTGGTGCTGAACAACGTCGGCGCCGAGACCGAGTCCACCATCACCCTCATGCTGCTCCGCCAGCTCTCCATGACGCTCGACATGTACGTGGACCCCGCAGCCGCGGGCGTCGCGTCGAACGCTGCGGCAGACAAGTTGTGGGAACTCGCGCAGGCGGCCGACGCTGGCGGGGACAACCAGTACCAGTTCGTCAAGGCGTTTGCCGGCCTGGCGGAGACCCCCGCGCAGCTGGACGTCATCCAGGCGCTGCTGGACGACAAGATCCACCTGGACGGTCTCGCCATCGACACCGACCTGGCGTGGGACCTCCTGATCTCACTCGTCGCCGGCGGCCGCGCCGGTGCCCCCGAGGTCGACGCCCTTCTCACCAAGGACGCCACGGCGTCGGGCGAGCGCAGGGCGGCGCACGCGCGGGCCGCCATCCCCACCAAGGCCGCCAAGCGCGCCGCGTGGGACGCGCTCATCAACGCCGCCGAGGGCGAGGACATGGCGAACGCGCTGATCTTCGAGGCGATAGGCGGGTTCAACCACGTGCACGAGACCAAGCTGATCGCGCCGTTCGTGGACGAGTACTTCGACATGCTCCGCCGCATCTACGACACCAAGACCAACGAGATGGCGTCCAACCTGATCGAGGGCCTCTACCCGGCGCTCCACGCGGGCCGCGTCGCGGACCTCCCGGCACGGGCCGACGCCTGGCTCAAGGCCAACGAGGACGCCCACCCGGCGCTCCGCCGCCTCATCATCGAGGGCAACGACGGTGTGGCTCGGGCGCTCAGGGTCCAGGCGAAGGACGCGGAGTAAGCGGGACGCGCGGTAGGCGGGCGCGCGACGCTTGCCGTACTCGTCGGCAATTGGTCAACACGTTGACCAATTCGCGAGCGGACACTCCCTCCCCGCGCGCCGTCTCCCCCTAGTGGCTGAACGGGTGCCGACTCACGGTCTCCCAGTACGAGAAGGGCCGGAACCACCATCCGCGAGCCTGATGCCTAGGGGCAAACTGCACCACGTGCGACGCACTGCTGCCGTCGTTGAAGTCGAGCGTCAGCTCCTGGCAGGTACCAGCCCAGGACCGATCGGTGTACCAGGTCCACACGTAGCGATGGGTCCAGCGGCTGTACACCGGTAGCCATCCGTGGGGTCCGACGGCCGAGGTCGCGTCGCCGATCGCCTCTCCCGTGGTGCACGAGACTTGCCGCACCGTCGGCGAGCCCTGGGCGAGAATATCGTTGCCCCAGTTCTTGCCGAGGTCGAAGCCCAGGTAGATGGGCAGGCCCGCTAGCCCGTGCGCCGGCGCCGGCGCCTTGCCCACGAGCCGCTTGAAACCGTCGAACTCGTAGTCGGGGATCTCGAGAACCGTTCCGACGCTTGCGAAGTCGTAGTCTCCGCGGTCGTCCTGGACCCACATGGTGACGAGGACCTCGCCTGCTAGGTCGTACGCATGCGTCGCGGATTGGCCGTATGCAACCGATCCGTCACCGAAGTCGAAGGCGATTTCCGTGATGGTTCCATCGGGATCGTAGCTTCCGCTCGCGTCGACC
>CAZTJX010000202.1:0-3441 GCA_964613755.1 uncultured Demequinaceae bacterium
CTACGGGTGGCCCATCAAGGAGGCGATCGTCGGGGCCCCGGCCGGGACCCAGCCAGGCGCCACGGTCGGCGGCTACACGTACCCGCTGGCATGGTGGCCGACGAGCAAGGCCTCTCCGTCCGGAATCACCGTCACCAAGGAGGCCGTGTACATGGCCGCCCTACGCGGCCAGCGGCTCTGGCGTATTCCCCTCACACCCGAGGGCGTTGGGACCCCCCACGTGGTTCTCAACGACATCGGGCGAATCCGCGCCGTATCCGTCGGTCCCGACGGGGCGCTCTACCTCAACACGAGTAATGGCGTGAGCGCCGCCCGACCGGACGGGGACGTGCTCGTGCGCATCGCGGTGCGCCAGAGCGCCAGGTAGTCCCGACGCGCAGGGCTAGCCCGCGCCCTGCGCGGCCTTGAAGCAGGTTCTGAGGAACCGCGTCACTGCGTCATCGCTCGGCACGGCGACCACCCATGGGTCGCGATCGCCCCATTGGACGGTCAGGACTTTCACGGGTTGACGAGCCCCGATACCCGGCGCGATGGTCGCCCCCCACGACGAACTGAGCGGCGCCGTCTCCACCCGGGACGTCTTGCGGAAACGCCCCTCCTCCCACGCGAGGATGGCCCGATCCTCGAGGACGAGGAGCAGCGAGCGGAGCCCACCGTCCATGCGGACGCATGGGAGGACGATCGTCGCGCGGTCGCCCGGGCGGACTTCCGGGGCAACGGCATCCCGAACCACGTCGTAGATGCGGGTACCGCCCAATGCGAGGGTGGGATCGCCCGAGAGGTCCACCACGACGGCCAGGCCGTCTGCGATCAGCGCCGCGGGGTCGAACGTCGTGTCGTCGCGCATCGTCACTCCTCGGGGTTCGTTCACAACGAGCCTAGTCCGGAGGCCTCAGTGGGGCGAGGCGGCGAGGCGGGCGCGCCCCAAGGAACTCCCCCGCGTCGCGATCCGTTCTACGATGTGCTGTCAGCCGCCACATCTGGGGCCACGATCTTCGATCGGCGGGAGTACGCCGAGGACGGACCATCCATGCGCTCTACGAGACTTCTGGTGGTCGTGATTCTTGGTTCGCTCGCGCTCGCGGGCTGCGACTACTTCACACTCAAAGAGCCCTCCGCAGAGGCCTTGGCAACGCCCATCACGACACCCACCCCTACGTATGAGGCTCCCTCAACGTACGCCTGGGATTCCGCGTGTGAACTGCTCGAAGGCGTGGATCCCGAGGCTCTCGTCGACGAACCGGTCGGCGATCCCTATGTCAGCAAGCCCGTGCGCTGCCAGATCGAAACGTCGGCCGGGCGCTCGACGGGAGCGCTCGAGCTCTACATCACGTCACCGGGGGGTGCCTCGGACTTCGAGTATCAGAAGACGCTCAAGAACGTCGACAACGAGATTGCGGGTCTTGGCGACGCCGCCTTCCAGACGGGCGGATACCTCCACGTTCTGGTCGGTGACGACGAGTTCAGCCTGGTGATCATCCGTGAGCCGCTGAGCCACGACGCCGTAACGCTCGACGAACAGGTCGCGGCGGCGCAGATCATCCTCGCGAACACGGGCTGGTAGCCACCCGCGCGCGCCACGCGCGCGTCAGGATTCCGGCGTCACCATGTATCGCACGGTCTTCGCGGCGCCCGCCTGTTCGCGGGGGCGCAGGACCAGGAGGTCCACGCTTACGTGGTGAGGGCGGTGAACGGCCCAGGCGATAGCGTCGGCAACATCCTCCGCGACGAGCGGTTCGATGCCCTTGTAGACCTCGTCCGCCGCGGCCTGATCTCCGCGGAATCGGTTCAGGCTGAACTCGCCCGTGTGCACCATCCCCGGGGCGATCTCCATGACGCGAACACCCGTGCCCGTCAGTTCGAGCCGTAGCGTCCTAACCATCGCGTGCTCGGCGGCCTTTGCCGCGACGTATCCGGCTCCGCCCTCGTAGGCCTCGATCCCGGCGGTGGACGTCACGACGACGACGTCGCCGCGGCCGGACTCGCGTAGGGAGGGCAGGAGCGCCTGAGTCACGCGGACGGTGCCGACCACGTTCACGTCGTACTGGGACGTCCACTCCGCAAGCGCAGATGTCGCCACCGGCTCCATTCCGACCGCGCCGCCCGCGCAGTTGACGAGCGCGTGGACGGGGCCCGACGCGGTCACGGCCTTGACCAGTTTTGCGACATCCTTCTCGGACGTCACATCGGCGACGACGATGGCACAACCCGTCTCGTCCTTGAGCTCGGCGAGACGATCCCCGCGACGTGCCGTGGCCGTGACCCTCACCCCCTCGGCGGCGAGCACGCGCACCGTCGCGGCTCCGATTCCCGAGGATGCTCCGGTCACGACAATGTGCAGGGGGTCGCTCATGGACTCAGGTTACGCCCGGCTCGCGACACCGTCGCGCGGCCCGCCGGAGGAGATTCGTCATGTTCTCCTCCGCCCGAGCCCGGGGACATACTTGCCCGTGCTCGCCGCGTAGGCCGCGTACCCCTCGTACGTCGCGACGAGCCACGTTTCTTCGAGCCGCGTCTTGATCTCAAACAGCGCGACGAGCGCGAGCGCGCCACTATAGGCCAGGACGGTGCCCGCACCAACGGCCACGCCCAGGCATGCGAGCAGCACCCCGGTGTAGATCGGGTGTCGCACGCGACGATATACGCCGTGGGCGGCAAGGCCCGCGCCGTTGGGCAGCGGCAGCGGGGTGAGCGCGGGGCCGAGGTTTCGCACGGCCCAGAGGAGGACGACGACGCCCATGCCGACGAGAGCCAGGCCGCCCGCGAGCGAAGACGGTAGACGGGGACCCACCCCCGTCGCGAGCGCGCCTGCTGCGATGCCCAAGAGCAGGACGCCCTGGAGGGCAACGAGGCCCCACGCGAGGATCGCGCGCCGCGAACCGTTCATCACGAAAGGTTACGCGTTCGCAAGGCGGCGACGAAGGATGTGGCCCTCGTCACACTTTCCGCGACATTCCGGCGTCCGCGAGAGTTAATAGAACATGTCCGATTTGTGCGTGGAGCGTCGCTGTGCAGGCCAAGAGCGCTCGGCGACACGCCGTCCGCCTTCCGGATCGCGATGCTTGGTTACGCGTGTTACACGTGTGACACTTGAGTCACGATGCACCGCGCGTCGGGAGATCCGGCGTGCCACGACGGGAGTTGACGCGATGACCACTCGTGCGGGCTGGCGAAACGCGCCGCGATTGGCCGTGTTTGCGGTCGCGTGCGCGCTCCCCGTGGCCGGGTGCGGGCTCCTCGATGGCCCCGCGATCATCGTGTCGGACTCTCCATCGACTACCGGTACCGGCCCATCGGAGTCACCCTCCGCCTCGCCGTCACCCAGCATCACCGCATCCGCCAGCCCATCTCCGTCCCCCTCCGTCGCATCGACTCCCGCTCCCAGCGGACCGATCACGGGAGCCCCGGCGGGGACTCCGGTCAAGCCTGACATTTTCCTCG
>CAZTJX010000203.1:0-1048 GCA_964613755.1 uncultured Demequinaceae bacterium
GCTGCTCAAACCCGACGTGGTCCTCATGGACATCCGCATGCCGGAGATGGACGGGCTCGAGGCCACGAGGCGCATTGTCGCCGCAGATGGCGCCGCGAAGGTCATCGTCCTCACCACCTTCGAGGTCGACGAGTATGTCTTCGAAGCGATGCGTGCGGGCGCCTCGGGCTTCGTCCTGAAGCGGGTGCCTCCCAAGGAGCTGATCGAGGCTGTGCGGGTGGTGGCCTCCGGGGAGTGTCTACTGTTTCCCGCGAGCACGCGCGGTGTCATCGAGCGCTTCGCGGAGCGACGCGGCGGCGAGCTTCCGGAACTCACGGAGCGCGAATCCGATGTTCTGCGCCTCCTCGCGCGCGGGCAGTCCAATCAAGAAATCGGGGCGACGCTCTTCGTCTCAATCGAGACCGTGAAATCCCACGTCGCCTCCCTCCTGATGAAGCTCGGGGTAAGGGACCGAACGCAGGCCGTCATCGCGGCATACGAGAGCGGCTTCGTCGAGCCTGGCGACGCCGAGGCCCCCGGAGCCTAGTGCGACTGCTCGATGATCACGGGTGTGCCGCGGCCCGCCGTCTCGGCGATGTGGTTGACAACGTCGTTCGCGACACGCACGCACCCGTGGAATGCTGACGTGCCGAGCAGCGACGGGTTGTCCGTGCCGTGGATCGCGAGCTGCGGCGGGCCGCCCGCGAACGAGTCCAGCGTGTCGGAGTAGCCCGACAGGCCGAGCGCGTACGAGCCGTACACGCCGTTCGGATTCGCGAACGGCAGCGGATCCGTGACGAAGTAGGTGCCCGGCGGCATCGGAGTCTCGTCCGCCCCGACGACGATGGGCGTCGTGAGCACGAGCGTGTCGCCGTCCCAGTATTCGAGCTCGCGCTCGCCAAGGTAGACGCGAATGAGGGAGTCCGTCGAGGTGACGGTGACGTCGTCGGCGCGGACCCACCCGGTCGTGCCGTTCGGCTGGACGGGCAGGGAGACCTCGATCCACTCTTCGTTCCCGATGCCGGTCGCGTCGATGCCCATCATCGTGAGCGGCTGGCCGTAGTAGCTC
>CAZTJX010000203.1:1058-3404 GCA_964613755.1 uncultured Demequinaceae bacterium
CCAGCGGTCGAGCGTGTGCGTCGGGGTTGGGTCACCCGGGTTCGCATAGATCCCGAGCGAGTCAACCGCCGTGGTGGCGATGATCTCGCCCGGCCGGATACCCGAAGGCAAAGGGGAGGGCGTCGCGTTCGTCGACGGCGCGCTCGACGCGCTCACGCTCGCGGTCGGGGTCGACGTCGGGGCTTCGGCAGCCACCCCGCCCCGGGGAGCGACGACGGCGGTGACGACGACGGCGGTGACGACGACGGTGATGACGACGAACCCGAGCGACACGAATGCGACACGTCGCCACGGCGATAGGGCGCGCGACCACTGTGAGAAGCGTCCGACGCGATCCGCGACCGAGCGCGCGATGCTCCGGATTGTCGACGTCACGCGTCGGTCCTATGTGGTGACCACACTCGCCACGGGCCGGGATACGCTGGACCCGGAACGTGGCGCCGGCACGGGCGCCCTCGGCTCACGAAGGACCCCTATGGACCTCTACGAATATCAGGCGCGCGACCTTTTCGAGAGGCACGGGGTTCCCGTCCTCGACGGCATCGTCGCCACCACCCCCGAGGACGCGAAGGCTGCGGCCGCGAAGATCGGCGGCACCGTCGTTGTCAAGGCTCAGGTGAAGGTGGGCGGACGCGGCAAAGCGGGCGGCGTGAAGCTTGCGCACTCGCCCGAGGAGGCGGAGGCCGCGGCCGCGGCGATTCTCGGCATGGACATCAAGGGCCACACGGTTCGCCGCGTGATGATTGCGGCGGGCGCGAAGATCTCCGAGGAGTACTACTTCTCGCTCCTGCTCGATCGCTCGACCCGCCGGTACCTCGCCATGTGTTCCGTCGAGGGAGGCGTCGAGATCGAGGTACTCGCAGTTGAGCGGCCGGACGCGCTCGCCAAGATCGACGTGGACCCCCAGGTGGGCATCGACGCGGCCAAGGCGGCCGAGATCGCTGCGGCCGCGGGATTCGCGCCCGACATCGCCGACCAGGTGGCCGCCGCGATCCTCAAGCTCGGTCAGGTATACGTCGCGGAGGATGCGACGCTCGTGGAGGTCAATCCGCTCGTTCTGACCGCCGACGGAACGATCATCGCGCTCGACGGCAAGGTCACCGTCGACGACAACGCCGCGTTCCGACACCCCGACCACGCTGCGCTCGCGGACATCGACGCGACGGACCCGCTCGAGCGTCTCGCAGGGGAGAAAGGCCTCAACTACGTCAAGCTCGACGGAGAGGTCGGGATCATCGGAAACGGCGCTGGTCTCGTCATGTCGACACTCGACGTCGTCGCGCTGGCGGGCGAGCCCTTCGGGACCCGGCCAGCGAACTTCCTCGACATCGGCGGGGGAGCGTCCGCCCAGATCATGGCCGACGGGCTTGAGATCATCCTGGGTGACGCGCAGGTCAGGAGCGTGTTCGTGAACGTCTTCGGGGGGATTACGTCGTGCATCGAGGTCGCACGCGGCATCGTCGACGCGCTGGAGATCCTTGGGCGTGCCGCGACCAAACCCATCGTCGTCCGACTGGACGGCAACAGCGTCGAGCAGGGTCGCGAGATCCTGAGCGCCGCCCACCACCCCCTCGTCACCGTGGTCGACACCATGGACGAAGCGGCCGCCAAGGCCGCCGAACTCGCGGCAGCGTAGGAGAGAACCATGACGATCTTCCTGAACTCCGACTCGCGCGTGGTCGTCCAGGGCATGACGGGCGCCGAGGGCCAGAAGCACACGGCGCGCATGCTCGCCGCTGGCACCCAGATCGTCGGCGGCGTCAACCCGCGCAAGGCCGGCGAGACCGTGGACTTCGACGTCGCGGGCGATTCGCGCACGATTCCCGTATTCGGCACGGTCGCAGAGGCGATGGCCGCGACGGGTGCGGACGTGTCCATTGTCTTCGTCCCGCCGCCCCATGCCAAGGTCGCCGTGATGGAGGCGATCGATGCGGGGATGCCGCTCATCGTGATCATCACCGAGGGCATTCCCGTGGCCGACACCGCCACGTTCACCGCCTACGCCCTCGAGAAGGGGACGCGCACGCTCGGTCCGAACTGCCCGGGCGTCATCTCCCCCGGCCAATCGAACGTCGGCATCACGCCCGCGACTATCACTGGGCCTGGCCCGATCGGTCTGGTCTCCAAGTCGGGCACGCTGACGTACCAAATGATGCACGAGCTCAGGGACCTCGGATTCACTACGTGTGTGGGCATCGGGGGCGACCCCGTCGTCGGCACCACTCATATCGATTGCCTCGCAGCATTCGAGGCCGACCCTGACACGAAGGCCATCGTCATGATCGGCGAGATTGGTGGGGATGCCGAGGAGCGTGCGGCCGCGTATATCAGGGAGCACGTGACCAA
>CAZTJX010000204.1:0-3368 GCA_964613755.1 uncultured Demequinaceae bacterium
CCGAGCGCCGGGACGTTGATACAGGCGCGCCCCTGTTACGTCTGCAAGCAGCCGTACACGCAGGTCGACGCGTTCTATCACCAGCTCTGCCCCGACTGCGCGGCAATGAGCCATGCCAAGCGCGAGGCGCGCACGGACCTGTCAGGCAAGCGCGCGCTGCTGACCGGCGGACGGGCCAAGATCGGCATGCACATCGCGTTAAGGCTGCTCCGCGATGGCGCCACCACGACCATCACCACGCGATTCCCTCGCGACGCCGTGCGCCGCTTCTCCGCGATGGACGACGCCCCGGACTGGCTCCACCGCCTCACCGTGGTGGGTATCGACCTGCGCGACCCCGGACAGGTGGTCGCGCTGGCGGACGCCGTGGCGTCCCACGGACCGCTCGACATCGTCATCAACAACGCCGCACAGACCGTGCGCCGCTCCCCCGGTGCCTACGCTCCCCTCGCCGACGCCGAGTCTGTCCCGATCGAACAAGGACTATGGGAGGATGGACGCGGGCCGCACCTGCTCACCCTCGGCCGCACGGCGAGCGAGCACCCCCACGCGCTTGAAAGCATGGTGACCGTACACCCGCTCCTCGCGTCCGCGCACCTGGCCGAAACGGGTGACGCGCCTGCTGTCCCGGACGGAGAGAACCCCTCCTCCGACGACATCGCGACCCGGAATGCGCGGACCCTCACCGACATGGCGCTCGCGCCCGGCTCGTCGTCGTTGGAGCGCCTGGCCGACGGCTCCGCGATCGACGCCGGTGGCCTCCTGCCCGACCTACACCACTCGAACAGTTGGGTCCAGGGAGTGGGCGAGATCGATGCACGCGAGTTGCTCGAGGTCCAGCTATGCAACGAGACGGCACCGTTCATCCTCATCAGCCGCCTGCGCCCCAACCTAGCCGCCGCTGCGCGAGCCGAGGGCAATGTGGCCCACCGCGCTTACGTCGTCAACGTCTCCGCGATGGAGGGAGCGTTCGGGCGCGGCTACAAGGGCCCCGGCCATCCGCATACCAATATGGCGAAGGCGGCGGTCAACATGTTGACCAGGACGAGCGCGCGGGAAATGTTCGAGACGGACCACATCCTCATGACGAGCGTCGACACGGGTTGGATTACGGACGAGCGACCCCACCCCACCAAGGTGCGCCTCGCAGAGGAGGGTTTCCATGCGCCCCTCGATCTCGTGGACGGCGCGGCGCGGGTCTATGACCCGATCGTGCGCGGGGAGGCTGGCGAGGATCTCTTTGGTGTCTTCCTCAAGGACTACGCGTCGTCTGGTTGGTAGGCCGCAGGCGCGGTCGTCGCGGGGCCTACATCGCCCGGCGGGCGCGTCAGGCGGGAGGAGCCGCCATCAGGCCCGCCCTCACGACGCGGCGGAGTACCTTGCCGATCTGGGAGCGCGGCAGGTCGGGCAGGACGACGATCTTGCCGGGGAGCGCATACTTTGCCAGCTTCGTGCTGCACCACTCCCGGACCGCGGTTAGGTCCGGCAGGGCTTGGCCAGCCTCGATCACGATCGCGGCGACCACGCTCTCCCCCATGTGCCCGCCGGGGATGCCCACAACGGCGACGTCGCTCACGCCCGGCATCTCCCGTAGGCGATCCTCGACCTGTGAGGGGTAGACGTTGAAGCCACCGGTGATGATGATCTCCTTGATCCGGTCGACAAGCACGATGTGGCCGCTGGGCTCCACCTGGACGATGTCACCGGTACGGAGCCACCCCCCGGGCAGCAGCTGCGACGCGGTTTCCTTCGGGCGGTTCCAGTAGCCCTGGAAGACCTGGGGCCCTTGAATGAGGAGCTCGCCCGACTCGCCCTTGGGCACGTCGCGCGACGGCTCATCGGGATCAACGATCCGCACCTTGGTGCTCGGGAAGGGGATACCCAGGGAGCCGGGGCGTCGGGCGTCGGAGAGGGGGTTGCCGACCGCGACAGGCGAGCACTCCGTCATCCCGTAGCCCTCGACGACCATGCCTCCGGTGAGCGCCTCCCAGCGGCTCGCCGTTTCCGGCGGGAGCGCCATCGCTCCCGAAAGGGACACCCGAAACGAGCTGAGGTCCGCCCCCGTGCCTTCGGCCGCGTCGGCGATCTTGTCGAGCATCGGCGGGACCGCGGGGAGGAAGGTACCTGGGCGTCGCTTCTGGGCGGCCAACACGTCGCTCGCCGTGAACTTCGGGAAGGCGACGAGTGTGGCGCCGATCCGTACGGCGTAGATGAGGCACAGCATCATGCCGAAGGCGTGAAAGAACGGTAGGACGCCGTAGACCACCTCGGTGGCCGGCTTGGCACCGGTCCATGTGGTGCCCATGACCGCGTTGGACACGACATTGCGGTGCGTGAGGACCGCAGCCTTGGGGACTCCCGTGGTGCCCCCGGTGTACTGAAGGAGTGCGACATCCTTCGATGTGGGGAGTGGGCGCGATGGGTCGAGGGGCGAGGTGTCGCGGACGAGGAGGTGCCACCGAGGCATGTCCGGCCAGCCGTCGCCGCACATCTGGGAGCGCGCGTGACGCGCCTTCGCGATGGGGAGTCGGAGAAGCAGCTGCTTGACTCGAGGAAGGTCGGCGGAGAGATCCACGGCGATGGAGGCGAAGGGCTTGCCTCCGGGCGAAAGATCGAGGCGATCGAGCGCCTTCTCCCAGCCGAGGAGGAGGACGGCACCCGAGTCGGCCATTTCCGCCTCGATCTCCGCGCCGGAAAGCGTGGGGTTAATCTCGACGACGATCGCACCGAGGCGGAGAACTGCATAGAACGCCACCATGTGGCTCGTGCAGTTAGGCAGCGAAATCGCGACCCTATCCCCCGCGCGGATCCCGTACCCATTGAGGACGCTCGCACCGCGAAGGACGGAGTCCCACAGTTCGCGGTACGTGGTCGCCTCGCCCATGAAGTCGACGGCGACCCGGTCGGGCCACTCCGTCGCCGCGCGTTCGAGCGCCTCAACAAGGCTCTCATCCGGAACAGAGATCTCGCGCGGGATACCGGGCCATCGCTTGGCGTTCCACAGGCTCATGAGATCGGGCATCGTCGTCTCCTGCTCCTTCGCGTACTCCCTTAGGTTACGCCACCGTAGGTACGGACGCGATAGCCTCACGCCCTAAACCAGGAGCGGAGCTCCCGGGGTGCCGAACGACGAGTCGACAGCGATTGAACGCGCCCGGAGATGCCTACGCGGCTGCTAGTGGCCGCCAAGTCCGATGATCACGATCGCGACAGCGATGGCCGCGAGGACGATGGAGAAGCAGGCGACACCGACGACGATGCGAAGGGGCGATCGGTGCCCGGTCTCGTCGCGCGAACCGGGTCCGGCGAGCGCTCGTACTCCGACCGCGAAGAGCGCGGGCAGGCCAGCTCCGACGATCAGGCCGCCG
>CAZTJX010000205.1:0-3366 GCA_964613755.1 uncultured Demequinaceae bacterium
CCAGACGAGGTCCGCCTCCGAGGAGTCCACCTGCCGCCCGAAGGCGTTGCGGCGCACCGTCATGGGGATTCCTCCGAGCGTCTGCTGATCCGCGGTGCCATCGACGACGACGTCCGCGAGCATAATCATCCCGGCACACGTCCCTAGCGTGGGCATTCCGGCACGAATACGCTCGCGAAGCGGCTCGAAGAGCCCGAAGGCCCGCAGGAGCTTGTCGATGGTCGTGGACTCCCCGCCGGGGATAACGAGGCCGTCCGCGGATGCAAGTTCGGCCTCGCGGCGGACTCCGAATCCCTCGACGCCGCACTCTCTCAGAATGGCGAGGTGCTCGCGCACGTCGCCCTGGAGGGCGAGCACGCCAATCCTCGGGCTCCGTGCGGCGTTCACTTGTGTTCCGTCCCGAGGTGCCTCAGTTCGCCGTCCCACGCAAAAGCGGAAGGAAGGAGCTCTGCAAGGGCGCCGGGAAATACCTCGATCGTCGACGCGGCGAGCTCATCGAGCGTGAGCCACGCGACCTCCTCGAGTGTGTCGTTCTCAACATCGGTCCAGAGGCGCTCCTGTCGCGGCGTCTCCTCGCTCACCCTCACCATGAAGAACTCCTCGTGCTGCACGTAGGGTCGCTCCATGAAGTCGAAGACCGCCGTCCGTTCCCACACCGGACCAACGAGGTCGCGCGTGGCAATGACGTAACCCGTCTCCTCCTGGGCCTCGCGGGCCGCGGCCTCGCGCGTCGTCTCGCCCTCGTCGAGGCCTCCGCCCGGCGTGAACCACCACGAGCGCTCCGGCATCACGGGGTCGTGCCCGCGCAGAAGGAGTATCCGGTCGGACTCGTCAAACACGAGTACGCGGGCGGCCTCCCGGGGAGTCGCCTCCTCGGCGCCCACCGGCTACCAGCCGCGCTCGGCGAGCCGATGGGGCTCGGGCACGTCCTCAACGTTGATCCCGACCATGGCCTCGCCCAGCCCGCGCGAGACCTCCGCGATGACCTTCGGGTCGTCGAAGAACGTCGTCGCCTTGACGATCGCCGCGGCACGCTCTGCGGGATTCCCCGACTTGAAGATGCCCGAGCCCACGAAGACGCCCTCGGCCCCGAGCTGCATCATCATCGCGGCGTCTGCTGGGGTGGCGATGCCGCCCGCAGTGAACATGACGACCGGGAGCTTACCGGTCTGCGCGATCTCCTTGACGAGGGCGTACGGTGCCTGAAGTTCCTTGGCGGCGACGTACAGCTCGTCCTCGGGAAGGGAGGTGAGACGGCAGATCGCCCCCCGGATGGAGCGCATGTGGGTGGTCGCGTTGGAGACATCGCCTGTCCCGGCCTCGCCCTTGGAGCGGATCATCGCCGCGCCCTCGGTGATGCGTCGAAGCGCCTCACCCAGGTTGGTCGCGCCGCACACGAAGGGCACGGTGAACGCCCACTTGTCGATGTGGTTCGCGTAGTCAGCAGGCGTGAGCACCTCCGACTCGTCGACGTAGTCGACGCCGAGCGCCTGGAGTACCTGAGCCTCCACGAAGTGCCCAATGCGCGCCTTCGCCATGACGGGTATCGACACGGCGTCGATGATCCCCTGGATGAGGTCGGGATCGCTCATGCGCGCCACGCCACCCTGGGCGCGGATATCGGCGGGGACTCGCTCGAGCGCCATCACGGCGACGGCGCCAGCATCCTCGGCGATCTTGGCCTGTTCCGCGGTGACGACGTCCATGATGACGCCGCCCTTGAGCTGCTCGGCCATGCCGCGCTTGACCAGATCGGTGCCAGTCTTCGGTGCGCTAGCTTTCGATGCCATGGTGAATCCCCCGCCTGCCTCTCAATCTGAAGCACTCAGTCTAATCGCCTCGCGATACGTGGCCTCGACGCGGGGGGCGACCTCTCTCCAGTCGAAGTGGGAGGCCGTCTCCTGACCGCGCGCGGCGAGGGTGTGCCGCTCCTCGGGGTTCTTCAGCAGTTGGATGACGGCGCGGGCCATGTCCTCGGGGTCGCGCACCTTGTGGAGGGCGAGGCAGGGCTCGGGTCCGAGCGCCGTGCCGACGTCCCTGAACGCCGCGAGATCGCTCGCGACGACGGCGGCTCCGGCTGCCATGGCCTCCACCAGCACGATGCCAAAGCTCTCGCCGCCCGTGTTCGGCGCGGAGTAGATGTCGACCGACGCCATGAATCGCTGCTTCTGATACTCGTCGAGCGTCCCGATCGCCTCGGCCCCTGCCGCACGGATCCTGGTCGCGAGCCTCGCGGAGTAGCGGCCCGCGGCGAGGAAGCGCGCCCTGGGGACCTCCGCGCGAACGAGCGGGATCATCGCGAGGAAGTCATCGAGTCCCTTGCGCGACTCGTCGAGGCGCCCCAGTATCCCCACGGTCGGCTCGTCGTCCGTCCCCATCCACGCCGGCCGCGGGTGGGCCTCGACGTAGGCCGAGGTGTCCACGCCGTTGGGGATGATGTGGGTCGCGTCCAGGCGCAGGTGCTCCTTCACGGTGCGGTCCGCCGAGGGAGAGACCGCGATGCGCGCGTCGAGGACCTCCATGCTCGGCTTGATGAACGGCTTCGCCAGGCGCATGATCGCCGAGGAGTCATTCGACGTGTGGAACGTCGCGACCATCGGTCCGTTCCGCGCCCAGAGCGCCAGGAGCGAGAGAGAGGGCGCACCCGGCTCGTGCAGGTGCACCACGTCGTAGTCCCCGTCGCGGAGCCAGCGGCGAACCCTCCACGCCGTCACGAGCCCAAACCGGAGGCGGGCCGTCGAGCCGTTGTAGGGGATCGGGATGGTGTTGCCGGGGTTGTCGATGTGCGCGGGCAACGAGAAGTTGGGGGCGGCCGGTGCGAGGATGCGAACCTCGTGGCCGAGGTCGGCGAGCGCCGTCGCCAGATCGAGGACGTGAAGCTGCACGCCGCCCGGTCGATCGAGCGCATAGGGACACACGATCCCGACCCTCATTCGACCCACCCGAATCGCTGGAGCATGTGCCAATCCTCGGGGTAGGTCGCGATGCCCCCCGCGAGGATCGTCGCCCATTGCTGAGACATCTGGGCGATCTTTTCGGTCTTGGTCCCCGCGGGCACCGGAATGATGCCCCTGAACTCCATCACGCTCCCCCACCGGGACCCGGCCGCCCATCGTCGGGCACCGTGAATGCGTTCGTAGCGCGCGGTGAGGACCGAGAGGGTCGTCTTGGTGGCGACGGCGAAGGCGGCGGGCCCGGGGGCGACGCGGACCTTCTGGCCCCACATCTCCACCTCGATGCCCGTGCCGGAAAGGTCCCGGTCGGCCAGCAGCGCGGCGACCCCGCCGTCGCGCAGGGTAATCGACATGAGTTGTCGAAAGGTACCCCCACCCTCGAAGCCCAGGACCGTCATCCCCACGCCTTCGC
>CAZTJX010000206.1:0-3322 GCA_964613755.1 uncultured Demequinaceae bacterium
CCCCTGGCTCTGCCCGTTGAATTCGATCACTCCCGCCCTGGCGAGCGCGTACACACCCAGACCCGCTCCTGTGAGCGCGAGCACCGCGCTCGTGAGCACCAGGAAAGGCAAGACGGGGCTTCGGTAGACGACAAGGAGGATCACCATGACGACGCTCAGCGCGGCGACGAGCAGGATGTCCTCGATACCCCCGAATACCGCGATACTGTCGGCGAAGATCCCGAGCGGGCCCGTGAGGTAGAGGTCACCCTCGTTGCCGGTCGCGACCCAACCATCGCGGAGCACGTCGACCGCCTGGATTCCGACGAAGTCCTCGCCGTCCTGCTCGAAGACCACATCGAGCGGAACGCTGAAGATCGCCGCGACCGCAGCGCCGTCCGCGGAGGGGAACAGGATCGGATCACCGGTCGCGATGTCGCCGACGGTTCGAGGACCGTCCCCAAGCGGAAAGGCCATCGCGTCGTCGAGGAACGCCTGAAGCTCAGCCACCTGGCTCGGGGACGTCACGTGATCGAGCACGAAGATGGCGGGGACGGCATCGGAGGGAAGGAAGCTCGCCCGTTCGACGCCCTCCTCGGTCGATTCCGCGTTCTGCGGGAGGAACGCCGCCATGTCGAAGGTCTGCTCCTGACTGAGTCTCCCGAAGATGGGTCCGCCGATGGCTCCCAGAACCAACCACGCAAGAAGCGCCGCGGCGACAACCGTGGGCCGGAACCACGACCTCGTACGTAGGTCGCTCGCGATGGTGCGAAGGCGCTTCATGGGTAGCTTCGGAAGGGAGAATCTCCTCATGCGCCTATCTTGCCTCACGAGTGGACGCCACCGCGTCTTGCCGCGGTTAGCCTTGTCACAGTGGAGATCATCGACCTGACCGCCGAGGCGCGGCACGTGGACTACGCCGAGGCGTGGGATCACCAGCGAGCCCTGCACGCCGACGTCGTCGCAGGCTCGCGGCCCGACACGCTCATCCTCCTGGAGCACGCAAGCGTCTACACGGCGGGAAAACGCACGGCCACGCGGGAGCGCCCTACGGACGGGACCGCCGTCGTCGATGTCGACCGGGGAGGAAAGATCACCTGGCACGGCCCCGGGCAACTCGTCGGGTACCCGATCATCCGTCTCGCGGAGCCGATCGACGTCGTCGCGTACGTTCGCGCGCTCGAGCAGGCCTTCATCGACCTGTGCGGCTCGCTCGGACTGGAAGCCCTCCGTATCGAGGATCGCTCCGGCGTGTGGTTCCCCGCAACGGGCACCCAACGCGCGCGCAAGGTGTGCGCAATCGGGGTCCGCGTCGCCAAAGGCGTGACGATGCACGGCTTCGCGCTCAACTGCAATCCGGACCTTGGCGAGTTCGGACGCATCGTGCCATGCGGCCTGGACGACGCCGACGTGACCTCACTCAGCGCGGAGCTGGGACGCGACGTGACGATCGCCGAGGTTCTCGACGCGACCGTGGGATTCCTGGAGCGGTCGCTCGCCGAAGTACGCTGGAGTGCGTCGACCGCAAGTACGGCCACCGCGAAGGAGAGCACGTGACGATCGCGCCCGAGGGCCGCAAGATGCTCCGCGTCGAGGCACGCAACGCCGAGACCCCGATCGAGCGCAAGCCTGAGTGGATCCGCACGACCGCGACCATGGGGCCCGAATACCGGGAACTCAAGAGCCTCGTCAAGGGAGGATCCCTCCACACCGTCTGCGAAGAGGCGGCGTGCCCCAATATCTTCGAGTGTTGGGAGGATCGCGAGGCGACCTTCCTCATCGGTGGAGACCAGTGCACCAGGCGATGCGACTTCTGCCAGATCGACACGGGGAAACCGGCGGCGTTCGACCGTGACGAGCCCCGCCGCGTCGCCGAGTCGGTCCTAGAAATGGGCCTCAAGTACTCCACCGTCACCGGCGTCGCGCGCGATGACCTCCCCGACGGCGGCGCCTGGCTCTATGCCGAGACGATTCGGCGCATTCACGCGCTCAACCCCGGCACCGGCGTCGAGGTGCTCATCCCCGATTTCAGGGGAATCGCCGAGAACCTCGCCGAGGTCTTCTCCTCGAGGCCCGAGGTGCTCGCGCACAATCTCGAGACGGTGCCCCGCATCTTCAAGACCATTCGTCCTGCGTTCCGGTATGACCGATCGCTCGGCGTCCTGACGTCGGCGCAGGCGGAGGGCTTCATCACCAAGTCCAACCTCATCCTCGGGATGGGCGAGACGATGGAGGAGGCCACGCAGGCTCTTCGCGATCTCCGTGACGCTGGCTGCGACCTGGTGACGATCACCCAGTACCTCCGACCCTCGGCGCGACACCACCCCGTCGACCGCTGGGTGAAGCCTCAGGAATTCGTCGAGCTCTCGGACGCCGCTGTCGAGATGGGCTTCCTCGGCGTCATGTCCGGGCCCCTCGTCCGCTCGAGCTACCGCGCGGGACGCCTCTGGGCGCGCGCGATGGAGTCCAAGGGGCGAGAGATTCCCGAGGCGCTCGCGCATCTGAGCACCCCTATGACGGCGCGCCAGGAGGCGTCTTCCCTCCTGAGTCACGGCGAGGCGCCTCTCCCTCGCTAGACTTGCTGGTCATGGCCAAGAACGAGACCCCCAAGAAGACCCGCTGGTACCGCACGCTCTGGGATGCGTTCCAGTTCGTCCGTCAGAACGACCGCATCTTCTTCCCCCTCTTCCTCGTGCTGACGATCGGCATCCTCGGCGCAGGAGTCACGATCGGTTTCCTCCGCGGCGGCGTCGGCGGCCACATCTACTCGAACTTCGCCGGACTGACCCTCGCCGCGCTCGCCACGATGATCTTGCTGTCCGTACGCGTCGACAAGGCCGCCTTCAACCGGTTCGAGGGGATGTTCGGGGGCTCGCTCCCCGCGGTTCAGACGATTCGTCGCGGCTGGAAGTTCGAGGACGACCCTGTCGAGGTCGACTCCAAGGGTCGTGCCGTCGTGTTCCAGGGGGTCGGCAAAGGTGGGCTCGTCCTCGTCGGCGAGGGCGAGGCTTCCATGCGCAAGCTCATGATCTCCGCGCGCCAGCGGACGCAGCGCATCGTCCCCGGCGTGCCGATCCACGAGTACTACGTGGGCAAGGGCCAGGGGCAGACGCCCATCCGATTGCTTCCCAAGGCGATCAAGAAGCTCAAGAAGGTACTCAGCAAGCGCGAGCGCGAGGCCGTCCAGGCCCGCCTCAAGGCGCTCGGCGGCACTCGCCTCCCGATCCCCAAGGGGATTGATCCCTCGCGCGCCCGCCCGAACCGCAAGGCGTTGCGCGGGCGCTAATACCCCCTGAGGCATGCCCGTTAACATGCCCGAAACATTCCCTATACGCACGGGTAA
>CAZTJX010000207.1:0-3309 GCA_964613755.1 uncultured Demequinaceae bacterium
TCGGTGACGTCCAAGGTGTCCGGGGTTGGCCAGATCGGTCGCGCGTAGCGCCGTCGCCCTACGATGAGGACGTGAGCGCCGACCCGGATCTTCGAACCATCGAGGGCCTGGGGCTCGCGCTCGGCGGGGGCGGCGTTCTGGGCGCCGCGCACGTGGGGGTCCTCCAGGTGCTCCGCGAGCGGGACATTCACCCGACGATCGTCGCGGGAACGTCGGCGGACGCCCTCGAAATCCGGACCCTTCAGGCGGACTGGGGCACGGTCGGCGAGCTTCCCCGCACCCCCGGCCTGGGTCTCCTCGACACCTCGGGCCTTCGAGACACGGTCGATGCCTTCGGCGGCGACCGCCCGATCGAGGATCTGCCCCTCCGCTACGCCGCCGTCGCAACCGACGTCCTCACCGACGAGCGCGCCGTCCTCGATCACGGCAGCCTGGCCGACGCCCTGTGCGCGTCGATCGCCGTCCCCGGCATCTTTCGACCGGCGAGGATTGACGGACGCACGCTGGTGGACGGCGCGCTCGTCGAGAACCTTCCGATCGAAGCGGCGTTCGGCCTGGGTGCCGAACATGTGATCGCCGTGCGGCTGGTGCCCGAAATCGACGTGATTCCCTCGCGGTACATGAGCATCCACGTCCACGAGTTCGAGATCCGCAACGACGTGACCCTCATCCACCCCAAGCTCGGGCATGCCTCGCGTTGGATCCCGCGCGACGTCGAGGAGCTGATCGCGGCCGGCCGCAAGGCCGCGGAGCGAGTGCTGGACGACTACCCCGTGGTGAGGCAACCGCCCGAGGACTAGGCCCGCCGCTAGGCTCGGCCCATGGCCAAGGTGACCGCGGACGTCGTCCACCTGCGAGCCTCCGGCGTCTCCCTCGTCGTCGCCGTCGGCGACCGCCTCCTCCCCCGCATCCTGCACTGGGGCGCGGACCTAGGCGAGTACGACGCCCCCGAACTCGGCGACGATGGATCCGCCGATCGTCGCGCCGTCGCTCTCCTGCCCGAACACTCGTGGGGCTGGATGGGCACTCCCGGGGTCACGGGCCACCGCGACGGGAGAGACCACTCCACACGCTTCGTCACCAGTGCCGTCGACCTCACGACCGAGGGTGAGGGCGCGCGGGAGGTCCAGCGCCTCTCCGTCCACGCCGCCGACACCGTAACGGACCTGGCGCTGACGCTCGTCATCGAGATGCTGGCGTCTGGCCTCGTCCGCGCCGGCGCGACGCTCGAGAGCACCGGGCCTGGCACGAGCGGGCAGGGGTCGTCGGACCCGGAAGGCGGCGACGCCCCAGGAAGCCCCGCCCCCTTCACCCTCGACGCCATGACGCTCGTGCTTCCCGTGCCCGCTCGCGCGCACGAGGTGGCGCCCCACCCCGGTGGCTCGCGGGACGATCGCCTGCCGTTCGCGAGAGGCACCCACGCGCGCGAGTCGCGTCGCGGCACGCCAGGACGCGACGGGGCGGCCCTCCTCGCCGCGGGTACGTCGGGGTTCGCCTACCGATCGGGCGAGGTGTGGGCGACCCACGTCGCGTGGTCGGGCAATGTGAGGCACCTCGCGGAGCGTGGCGACGATGGGGCACGGACGGTCGGCGGTGGCGAGCTGCTCTTCCCCGGCGAGGTTCGCCTCGCGAGCGGCGAGTCCTACGCGAGCCCCTGGATCTACTTCTCCTACGGCGCGGGACTCGACGAGGCATCGACCCGCATCCACCGGTTCCTCCGTTCGCGCCCCGACCACCCCGCCAAGCCGAGGCCCGTCGTCGCGACCACCGCGGGCGTCGAACTGGATGTCACGCGCCTCACCGCGCTCGCCGAGGCCTCCGCTGGCGTCGGCGCGGAACTCTTTGTCCTGGGCGACGGGTGGTTCAAGGGTGGGAGCGGTGGTGGACTCGGCGATTGGTACGTCGACAAGGGGGTCTTCCCCGAGGGCCTGCGCCCGTTTGCCGACTACGTTCGGAGCCTCGGGCTCGAGTTCGGCCTGTGGTTCGCGCCGGAAATGATCGGCAAGGCGAGCGATCTGGCGCGCGAACATCCCGACTGGATCGCGCAGCCCTCGCTCGTGGGCGCGAGCCTCCGCCTGCCGCTGGAGCGACGGGGCCAGCACGTGCTTGATCTCACGAATCCTGACGCCCTCGCCCACGTCGAGGAGCGCCTCCACGCGCTCGTCGAGGAGCTTCGTCCGACCCACCTGGTGTGGGATCACCGCCGCGACCTGGTCGAGGCCGGGAGTCCGACGTCGGGCCGGGCCATCGGACACGCCCAGACGCGGGCGTTCTACGCGCTGCTCGATGGCCTTCGCGCCGGCTTCCCCGGACTCGAGATCGAGGTGCGCTCGGATGGAGGGGGTCGCTCCGACCTCGAGGCCCTTCTGCGCGCCCAACGCGTAAGACCGTCGGGCGCGGCCGACTCCTTCGGTTCTCGTCGCGGCTCCGACGCCACGGCCCTGCTCGTTCCCCCCGAACTCGTCGCCATGGACGTGCCCGCACGCACGGGAACCGCGAGCCCAGGAAGCCTTGACGATCAGGCGAGTACGGCCCTCTGGGGACACCTCGGCATCGAATGGGCCATCGCCGACCCCGCCCCTTCGGTGGATCCTCTCTCCGATTTGCGCGCCTGGATCGTACTCCACAAGCGGTACCGCAAGCTCCTCCACACGGGCGACGTGGTCCGATCGGACGCGCTCGGTCGCACGGTGGGCCTCCACGGCGTCGTCTCTGCAAACCGCCGCGAGGCCCTGTACGCGTGCACACCCCCGGAGTCGGCGTCTCCCGACTCCTCCCCGCTCCTCCACCTCGAGGGACTCGACCCAGCCAGGGCCTATCGCGTCACCGTGGTGCGCGATCCGCGTGACCCGGTCGAGGCACATGACCAGGGAGATCCGAACGAGCCCGATGACACGACTCGGGGATGGTGGGAGAGCGGAGTCATTGTCTCGGGCCGCATGCTCGCCGCACACGGCATCCAGGCGCCGCCGAGGGGTCGGTCGGGAGTAGTGATCCTGCGCGTCGAGCGGGCGAAGGCCGCGCCCCACCGCTTCTAGGCGGACGGAGAAGGCGACGGAGTCGGAGTCGGGGTCGGAGTCGGGTCCACCGTCACGTCGGGAGCGACGGAGACATCGGGGGGAACATCGATGCTGGCGTCACCGGCGGTGTTCCCACCACCAGCGTGCTCATACCCGTACTCCCAGTGCCACGGCTCCCACAGCGAGGTCCTCGCCCAGTACGGGTGGATCCAGCCGTACGCGCCCGCGTTTGCCTTCCACCACTCGCCGTACTGTCCGCGGTAGTCGGTGTAGCACAAGTCGATCGCGA
>CAZTJX010000208.1:0-3287 GCA_964613755.1 uncultured Demequinaceae bacterium
GCGTCACGAGTGCCGTCAACGGCGTCACGGGTCTCGTCGGGATCCCCGAGATCGGTGCGATTCCGATCTGGGGTGATTACGACACGTTCAAGTACAGTTCCTGGGCGGGAAGCGGATGCGGCGTCGCCGCGACGCTCGTGGTCGGCGGCGAGGTCTCTGCGGCCGCCAGAGCGGGATCGCGCGCCGAGATGCTTGTTGAGGGCTCGCAGGCAAGGGTGGTTGTTGGGCAATCGATGAGCCGTGTGACGGCCCTGGCAACGGCGACCGGACGAGGGCGCTATGCGGGGATGGCCGGCTACAGCTCGGCCGGTCCCTTCCGTCTCGTTGCGGGCCTGGTGAACAACGGTCGCTGGGCCGCTGGAGTGCGCGCGTCAGGCGCCAGCATCGTAGATTCCGGGTTCAACTGGCAAGCGGGAGTCTCGCTGAATTACCTCCTCGAACGCGCCATTCTGGCCGGAGTACCAAAGACGGCGATGAATATCATTGTCTCTGTGGCCTAGACGGGAGGGAGAATCGGTGGTGAGTGCCCTCGAAGCCGAGGCCTGGAAGTCGAAGCGTTCCCCCGAGTTCTATCGCTACTGTGTCACAGCGGTCACCGCGGCGATGCCGGTGGCTCCTCCCGATCTGTCGTTCGTGGACTCCGATACGTGGGTCCTTGCGGCTGGCGTTGTGGCCAACGGACGCCCGTACTCGCTCGTGTATGACTATCGGGATAGCACGTTTTCCGCGTTCGAGACGACATCCGCTTCCACCATGCGGCGCAACGCGGTCAGCGTTCACGTGAAGCGGCGCCTCGCCCGACACGAGCGCTTCGAGGAGGCTCTCGCAGCAACTTTCGGCCGCCTGCTGAGTCCCGACATTCAATGGAAAACGCTGCGCGTCGCACCCCGTGCGTCCGTTCGGCTTCGGCGTGTGCTCGGGGCGGCGGTGGTTCAGCAGGCCAATGGCGCTCTTGTCGTGGCGACACCAGATGGAGTCGGCTGGGCCTGGGAGTGCATAGCGTCGGGACGTGTACTCATGGCCTTACCGCAGGGCATTGGCGCCGAAGTGATCACAGTCGCGGGGGAGTCTGGTGTGGCAACGCGGTGGTTCCCTCTAACCGCCGCAAGCCTAAACCACTGGGTGATCGAATTCACCGCTTCTCTTGACCACATCGCGCGAGCCGTGGCGTCGCTGAGTTGGATCGATTCCCGGAGCGCAACGGATCGCCGAGACCAGCCCGGACGGTAGACCGCTGGCCTCCTTTCTACTAGAGGTTGCTCCGGTAGAGGCATTACTCTGCGGTAGGCAAGGCCGTCGCCGGTGGATACGCCGACTACGCAGCGAACGCGGGCATTGGCTCGCGGGTTCTCGGGGGGCTCGTGGAACAGAAAGTCCGACAGTGATTCGCGAGTCCATGGACGAACAGATACGAGGAGCGGGGGCGGTGCGAGGTGGAGGATATTGCCGTGGTGCGGTCCGTGGCGGCGCCGACGGTACGCTACTGGTTCGCGGTGCCTGCCGGCGTGGTGCTCGTTGCCTTGATTGCTCGGGCCGTGGTCGTTCCGTCAGACGGACTTCCGTGGGTGCGGGACTTGTGCCGGACCCTCAGCGCATCGCGGTTCTGTCGTTTCTGTTGACGGTCGGCACGCTAGGTGTGAGTCTCCTGGGGTACCAGTGGGCGGTGATCAAGGGGTGGCGGCCGATCCTCACCGCAGCCCGAGTCGGCGATGTCGTGTATCTCGGACCCCGCTACCGCGTGGCGTTGCGCCTCGGGGTGCGAGTGGAGCCGACGGAACCCGTGATCATTTCCTGGTACTCGCAGACCTCGTACAGCTTCTCCGGGCCCGACCTCTACTTCTGGATGGTGGGCAACGGGCGGCGAGCGATCCGGGTGATGTCGCCCGTGAAGCCGGAGGACGCGGTGATCGACTGGACCACCGTTGGAATCTCGCCTGAGCGGGTCACGATCTCCCGCGCATAGGCTGGGGGTCCGTTCGCGGTAGGCAAGTCGGCGGCGTTTGAGACCCGAGTTGGAGAGGCGCCCAGGCTGCCGTGGACGTGCTCGGCCGCGGACGCTGTGGAGCGCATTACGAACGTGTGTCTGGCGGAGTTGGGGGATGAGCTTCCCGCTCCAAGTGCGATCGTCTGGCTCGCGAACATCAATAAGGCCGACGAAATTGCGCGCGCGGTGCTCGCGCGGGGGTCTCCCCATAGTCGCTGGGACCACACCAACTCACCCGTTAGGGTTCGATAGTGGGCGCTGACGGGATCGAGAGGCCGTTCGTCATTCACCTGTGGGCGGATTGCTCGGTGGAGGTTCGGCT
The DNA here is from genome assembly GCA_964613755.1 of uncultured Demequinaceae bacterium. GTDB lineage: Bacteria > Actinomycetota > Actinomycetes > Actinomycetales > Demequinaceae > JAFGBM01. Next base: position 2,307 of record CAZTJX010000208.1, read on the forward strand.
GGTGGCATACGTCCATTCACGGGCGATGGCCGTCATTGAGCTCGATCTCACGGGGACTCCGGACGACGAGGCCCCCGCCGACTATCCTGAGATTCTTCAAGCGTTGGGGTTGGGATGACCGAATTCGTGGGGCTCTACTTCAAGCGCAATCGCGGCTGGCCGTGGCCCGAGGACTCGTGGGGCCTGACGCCGATGTTCGGTGAGGATGGGCGGTGTCACTCCTGTGGTGTCCCGAGGCACGCGCAGACGGGTTCGATCATCCTCCAGCGCAAGGGCGTGACGGTCGCGGGTGCCTGGGTACCGTACTGGCGGTATGACGTGATCTGTGTCGAGTGCTCCGTGGCGGTGAGGGCCGCGGAACGGTTCGACCTCAATCTTCGCAGGGTTGACTGGCATGCCTCCTCGCCTGGTGAGGCGATGCAGATTGTCGTGTCCACGATTGGTGACGCGTGGTTTGACGAGGATGAGCTTCGGGAGAGTGCGATCGAGCGTCACGGCTCCGACGGTGCCAGGTGCGCCGAGTGCGGAACATGGCGATGGATGCCGTTGGCATGCGGTCGCCTGCCGCCGTTGCGGATCACACCACCGCTGGGCGATGTTGCGATCGCAGCCAGTCCCGAGTGGTTCGGAGACGGCTGGAAGGCGTTTCGGCAAATCCTCATGCGACGCGAGTTGGCCGAGCTCCTCGCTGCTGCGAGTCCCCGCGACTTCAGGGTCCAAGAAGTCGGCTGACCCTGGCCGCCATATGAACGCGAGGGCGCCCATGCGTGCCCACTCAGTCCATCGGCTCAGGGGGCGTATCGGGAGACATCAAAGGTGCCTTCGGGCGCCCTGCTCTCGCTGCGGGGTCGGTGGACGGGGTGTGCATGGTCCCCGGAGTGGCCAATGCCGAGAGGGCCGCAAGCGCCGCCCCGCATCCCACCCCGGTGGCGTTGAGGATGACGTCGTCGATGTCGGCGGAGCGCCCGACCGCGTATTGCG
>CAZTJX010000209.1:0-3281 GCA_964613755.1 uncultured Demequinaceae bacterium
ACTGCCCGCGCCCCTGCGGGACCGCTTCGGCTTCACCGCGCACCTCGACTTCTACTCGGACGACGAGCTCCGCCAGATCATCGAGAGGGCGGCAGGGCTCCTGGCCTTCCCCGTCGACGCCGACGCCGCGAGCGAGATTGCGGGACGGTCGCGTGGCACACCCCGCATCGCCAATCGTCTGCTCCGGCGCGTTCGCGACTGGGCCGAGGTCCACGGCGACGGGAGGGGGAGCCTCTCCGCGGCTCGTGAGGCGCTCGCCGTGTACGAGGTGGACGAGTTGGGCCTCGATCGCCTCGACCGCGCGGTGCTCGGCGCCCTATGTACCCGGTTCGGTGGCGGCCCCGTAGGACTCTCGACGCTCGCGGTATCCGTGGGGGAGGAGACGGAGACGGTGGAGACGGTGGCCGAGCCGTTCCTCGTGCGAGAGGGGCTCATGAGCAGGACTCCCCGCGGGCGAATCGCCACGCCGGCGGCCTGGGCGCACCTCGGCCTCGACGTCCCTCGCGAGGGCGTGCCGGGCGTCGGGGGATCGCGTCTCTTCGACTGAATTGCGCCTCCGGGGAGGGGCCGGTTCGACGCGGGTCGCGCGAACCGCCTAGAATCGGCTGGGCTCTTCCGAGCCGCACCCGAGCCGAAGGACAATCGTGTCGACCGTCACCAAAGCCGCGCGCAAGTCGTTGCTATGGCTTCTCGCGATCATCATCGGCCTCGGGGCGGGGGTCGCGTATCAGGCGCTCACGTACGAGGCCCCCGCGATCCAGGTCCCGGCGGCCGAGAGCTCTGTGGAACAGAACCCCTGGCTTCCCAAACTCGGGCTCGACCTCGCGGGCGGCAAAGTCATCATCCTTCAGGCGACGACGCTCGACGGCTCGCCCGTGACTCCCGAAAGCCTCAAGCTCTCGGTGGACATTATTCGCCGCCGCGTGGACGCCTCGGGCACCGCCGAGGCCAGCATCACCACCTCGAACCCCGACAAGATCGTCGTGTCCCTGCCGGGTAACCCGGACGAGCAGACGGTCAACAGCGTCAAGCAGTCGGCGCAGCTCCAGTTCCGGCCGGTCCTCTTCGCGGACCAGGGGGAGAACGCGACGTTCCCCACGCTGACGGAAACCCATCCAGAACTCAACGGCACGGGCTCCTCGTACGAATGGATCACCGACGACGCAAAGGCCCAGTTCCTCGCGCTCGACTGCACGGACCCCGCCACCCTCAAGGGTGGGAACCCGGGGGATCCGGACACGGCCTTCGTGGCATGCGATCCCGAGTTCGGCACGAGGTACCTCATGGGTCCTGTAGAGGTCGAGGGCATTGACGTTGCCACCGCTTCGGCGAGCCCCATGTACAACTCGACGGGAAACATCATCCCGAACGAATTCCAGGTCAACCTGGAATTCACGGGAGAAGGCACGAACAAGTTCGCCGCCGTCACCGGGCGTCTCTACCCGCTCTACGGGCAGGACGTGCGCAACCAGTTCGCCATCGTCCTCGACGGCCTCGTGATCTCCGCGCCGCGGACCGAGAGCGTCATCAGCGCCGGGACGGCGAGGATCTCGGGAAGCTTCACGACCCTCGAGCCCGCGCTGACGCTCGCGAACCAGATCAAGTTCGGTGCGCTCCCGCTCACGCTCACCACGCTCAGCGACTCCACGACCACCCCGACGCTCGGCAAGCAGCAGCTCCAGGGTGGCCTGATCGCCGGAGGGATCGGGCTCCTGCTCGTCGTGCTCTATTCGATGATCCAATACCGCGCGCTCGGGTTCGTGACCATCGCCTCCCTCATCATCGCGGGCGCGGTCACCTACGGCTCGATCACCTATCTCTCGGGCCTGATTGGCTATCGGCTGAGCCTCGCCGGGGTCGCCGGCATCATCGTCTCGATCGGCATCACGGCCGACTCGTTTATTGTCTACTTCGAGCGCGTACGCGACGAGTTGCGCGATGGGAGAACTCTGCCCGCATCCGTCGAGCACGGCTGGGGCCGCGCGCGCCGCACCATCCTGGCCTCCGACTCCGTGAGCTTCCTTGCCGCCCTCGTGTTGTACATGACCGCAGTCGGCAACGTGAAGGGCTTCGCCTTCACCCTCGGCCTCACCACGATCGTCGACCTCGTCGTCGTCATGCTCTTCACGCACCCGATGCTGGGCCTCCTCGCCAAGACCAAGTTCTTCGGGCAGGGACACAAGCTATCCGGCCTTGACCCCCGGCAGTTGGGTAGGGAGTCGTTCTACAAGGGGAGGGGCAGGGTGGCCGTGGCGGAGATGACGCTCGCCGAACGCAAGGCCGCCGGACGAGCCACCGCGGCCGCAACTCAGGACGGACAGAAATGATCTCCCTCAATCTCGCGACGTGGGGGAACGCCCTCCACTCCGGCAAGAAGTCCTACGCCATCGTCACGCGCCGCCGGACCTGGTTCCTCATCTCCGGCCTCCTGATGGCACTCTCGATCGCCCTGCTCATCCGGCCCGGAATCGAGCCCGGAATCGAATTCAGGGGCGGCTCCGCATTCGATGTGAGCGGGGTGTCAACCAGCGACATCCAGCCGGCCAAGGACGCGATCGCGTCCATCGATCCCACGTCGGGGCCCATCGTGACGTCATGGACGAGTCTCGGCGATACGACCATCCACGTGGAGATGGAGAGCCTGGACGACGCGTTGGCGCTCGAGACGGGGAAGGCACTCGCCGACGCCTACGGGGTCGACGTCCAGACTTCGGTGTCGACGTCGATCATCGGCCCGAGCTGGGGTGACGATGTCAGCTCGAAGGCACTTAAGGCGCTCGTCATCTTCCTTGTGCTGGTAACGGCGGTCATGGCGGCCTACTTCCGGGCGTGGCGCATGGCCGTCGCGGCACTCATCGCGCTCGCCCATGACCTGCTCTTCACCGTGGGCGTCTACGCGGGCGTCGGCTGGACGGTCACACCGGCGACGGTCATCGGATTCCTCACGATCCTCGGCTTCTCCCTCTACGACACCGTCGTCGTGTTCGATAAGGTGCGTGAGAACACGGCCGACTACGCCTCGCAGAAGCGCTACACCTATGCCGAGCTGGCGAACCTCGCCGTCAACCAGACGCTCGTCCGATCGATCAACACCTCGATCGTCGCGCTCCTCCCCGTCATGTCGATCCTCTTCATCGGATCGTTTGTGCTCCACGCAGGCACACTCAAGGACATCTCGCTCGCGCTCTTCGTTGGGCTTGCGGTGGGAACGTACTCATCGATCTTCGTCGCGACACCGGCCGAGGTGGCGCTGCGAGGGGGAGAGGAAGCCGTGAAGAAGC